>POCB01000121.1 GCA_002899805.1 Fervidicoccus sp. | reverse complement strand
CCAAGTATGCTACGTGCCTAAGCTATCTCATCTTATTTTCCTTATTATCCTCATTTTACTTGGTGTGTTGATGATTGAGAGGATTAAGTGGGTTAGTGTCCCCAGCGAGGATTTTAATTTGTTGCTCTATGTTTTTCGTGAGTACTTCGATAAGAGGTCTGAACCGAGGGATCTTGCTGATGAACTTATTGAGTTGTGTGAGGAGCACGGGTTCTATGTAGCTGAACACAATGGCAGGAGATATGTTTTTGTTTTTGTAAGGGACATGGGGGACAGCAGCAGGTACTTGGCTGGTTTCGTCGCCTATGATAAGTCATCTAGGAGGATCATCTATGCCACATATAGCTACTACGAGACTACTGATCTTGACGCCTACTATAGTGCCCTAAAATCCTCTGAACCAGCTCTTTTCCTCAGAATCGTTGCGGATGGGAGATTCGATGTTCTTGAGAGCCTGTTCTTGGGAGCCCGTAGCAGAAAGGATCTCTACAGACTCCTAATTCCATTTATCAGGGTCATCTACGAGAACCTAGGTGAATACTTCATGGAGTATCTATACAGGTACCACAGGGACTTCATTGACAGATTCAATAAGAAGAAGCTTATCTACGGAAGAGACTTCGTGATTCTTCCGATGATGAATACTTTGTTAATAAGACTTAATGACGGATCTATTCTTGTTCACAGAGTACTTGAGTACGGCACGCATCCCAACACTGTCTCGGGGTCTAAGGAGCCTCTTGTCCACAGATTCTTGTCCTATCTAATTGACTCTGCTGAGGAGCTTGACAGAAACATGGTTGCTCTTGAGGATTACTGCGACCCAGAGCTATGCTACTACCTGATTCTCTCATCAGCCTCACCTCCGCATCTGAGGGGGAGAGTCGCCATACTGATGATGGGTCTTCTCAGGAGAACTGCGTTATCGGAGGAGTTCATGAGTGTAGACACTTACCTAATCGAGTGCGACAGAACATGCGACATATACTTTTTCCCTGATATGAGGTATGTAGAGAACATAACTAAGAGTAGCCACGATAAAATCTCTTTGGATAGTCTAGTATCCAGATACGGCTTAGAGGAGCATCGGCGAAGGATCCTGGAGCA
>POCB01000276.1 GCA_002899805.1 Fervidicoccus sp. | reverse complement strand
CTGTCCGGGGCAGCATAGGTGAACCGCCGTGTTCCTAGACTTTCTGAAAACCTGGTGGCGCGGGCCTCTTAACCTATGCTTGTATTTTAGAGAGTTAGGTGTTTCTGGAAGAGATAATGAGGGTTTTATGAGAAAAGTCGTTACGGAAATATCTGTGGAGGATTTCTTCAGAGGAGATGCGGGAGCCTGGAGGAGGAGAAACTGGTATCTCTCTAACGCTTTCTCACTAGTTGGAGACTGGGATCCCGATAGCGTCTACTTCGATAGGTTATCAATTGATTTAGACTCACCCGGTGATAAGTCTCAGGCTATTAAAGAAGCCCTGAGATTCGCTGAGGAAATTGAGGGGGTTTATGGGGCTAGACCACTTGTAGTGGACACAGGTTTTAAGGGGGCGCATATCCATGTGTTCTTAAGCAACTGCATTAACTGGGGCGACTACCAACTACTGTACAAACACATGATCTCGTATATATCAAATAAAGGACTAGTCGATAAAAACATGCTACAATGGAATAGGCTTGTTAGGGTGCCGTTTACACGAAATATTAAGGGTGGTGAGGCAAGAGACACCAGAATAATATACCCAACCATCATAAATATGGAGGACTTCGACTGGAGGATCGTGTCTGCACTCGACCTGTCCAAGGTTCAAGTTGTTAGAGTAGTGATGCCTGAGATACCAAAGACAATAGTGATCCGCAAACCGCGCGGGAGTTGGGGGTGGGCCGAAAGAGTTGTTGAAACAGGCCTGCCGGACGGGAGGAAGAGGTTTATCCTAGAGGTCCTCTCACCATATCTAATCAATGTCAAGAACCTAAGCGTTGAAGAAGCATTAGAAGAAATAAAAAGGTTTATCGAGAACTCGTGCAAAAACCATAACAACTGTGGAAAGATCTATGAATCATGGATAAAAAGCGATTTAGAACGTGTTAGAGGAAAAAGATTGACGTCAAGGAGCCTTAGTTCTCTCAGAGAAAAAGACCCCGACCTCTACAAGGTAATCAGTGAAGTTTTAAACTATGGGAAACCCGTGTAAGCCTCTACGTGTTTTCTGTGGTGGTCTCGGGATCCTCTTCTCTCTCTATGCACTCCTCAACCCCCAAGTTTGGGGAT
>POCB01000262.1 GCA_002899805.1 Fervidicoccus sp. | reverse complement strand
CAGCAGGGGTAGCCAGTGCAATCGCAGTTGAAAAAGGCATTTCGCCCCGTGATATAGATATCAAGGAGCTCCAAACACGCTTGAGGGAATTGGGACAGATTATTGATAAGCCGGAGGGAAATAATTGAAGTGTCCAGTTTGCGGAAAGGAATGTAGGGAAGAGGACAACTTCTGTTCCAACTGTGGAACGAGACTGAAGGCTTCACCAAAGGGAGGAATTACACTTGAAAGCCTTGATAGAATGATTGACGATTTCAGAAGAAAATTAGAGGACAATCCAAAGGACCCCAATATTTATTACAACCTCGCCTTAGCCTTCGCTATGAAGGGAGAGGATGAGATAGCGATGACGCAATTGCGCAATGTGTTATCTTTAGACCCTTCCTTTCCCGATGCCCTTTATCTTCTGGGGAAGCTTTGCCTTAAACACAAATTATACGAAGAGGCAAAGGAGAATTTTCGTAAATTACTGGAAGTGGAACCAGAAAGGGAAGATGTAAGGAAAATTCTCCTACAACTTGAGAGGTAGAAGCGGGATATGGGTTTCCGCCTTACTCTACGCTCCTTGCTATTGGGTATTTTCTTATCGGCTATAATGGGCTTTCTCTGCCCATTCGTTGAAGTCTTCAACTGGACTTGCGACTATGCAATACCACCTCCACCCATTGGGGTTATGTTCCTCCTTTTCTTAATCCTATTATTTAATGGATTCCTTAAAAAGTATTTCCCGAAGAAAGCTTTTTCCAGTGGAGAATTGGTTGCGGTTTATGTAATGGCTATGGTATCAGCCCCCTTTTCCTCCTTCGGTTTGGTGCAGTTTCTTATCCCAAGCATAGGTGACCTTAAATACTTCTCTCGTATAGAGCTCCACTGGGACAAATTCCTCCCTTATTTGCCTCGCTATCTCTATCTTCAAGATGAGGAAGCAATAAGGGGTTTCTTTGATGGAGGCACGAAAATCCCCTGGCAAAGTTGGCTTATGCCTCTAATAAATTGGCTCCTTTTCGCCTGCGCCCTCTATTTCCTTTTCTGGTGCATTGCGGTTATCTTTCGCAAACAATGGGTGGAAAACGAAAAGCTCACTTTCCCCCTCGTTATTCTCCCTTTAGAAATGCTT
>POCB01000066.1 GCA_002899805.1 Fervidicoccus sp. | reverse complement strand
CGTAATCTATCCCCCTTCGCATAATCACATCGTCCACTTTCACAACTTCCGAGCCCTCAACAATTGGGCTGAAGCGTAGATAATAGGGTCCAGGGCTGTTGTTTCCTCGGAAGGATTCAACTTTAGTTGAGCCCTTCGCTTGGGAAGCGACGATGGAAAGGGTTGTATTGGCTTTTAGGGAAACGCTAAAAAGAATCCCATCTAGGCTCTTGCTTAGCGTAGCGAATTCATTTCCCATTAAGCTTGCCAGGATTGAACCCACCTTTATGTTCACCCCTTTCCCACGATACTCAAGCGTGATTTTATTGCCCATTGGGGAAAAACGGTCTCGGGAGAATTGGGCATCTATGAATGCATTTTTGTAAAGCTTGCCCCTTATATAAAGATTCGTATAATCGTCGAAAGAGGAATCGTTGCCATAATTGTCGTAGTTGTATAGAGAAGAATCGCCACTTACCTTGTAGGTGCGAAAATACATAGTATGATAGCCAGAGATGACCAAGGAATCATCTCCTTTGAGCAATAAACCCACGGAGATTAGGAAAACCAATAGACCGCTTCTCATTTTTCTTTTATTTTAATACATTAGGAGCTTTCTATCAATACCCTCATCATCTCAATTGCCCTTTCCACTCTCCCTCTTAGCGAGAGCAAAGCTTCTTCTAAATTCTCTCTATTCCTTTTCTCCAATAAGTTCATTAGAGCTTCCTTGTGGATGTTTTCCAAGGGCAGAAATGGTTGACCTACCTCTTCCGCGAAGGATTGCACTTTTGGGTCATAAGAGAGGGCGAGGAAGGAAGTGCCAGCAATAGTTGCGAGGATAGCGCAGTGCAATCTCATAGCTATCGCCGCTTCCATCCCAGCTAACAGCTCTATTGCTTCTCTAGGGCTCTTGGGCTCGTGGATTTTCCCCCCTATCTCCTCGGCAAGCGACTGAGAGAGCGTTCTATCCTTTGGATTAAAGATGATAAAGGAGAGCTCATATCCTTTTTTGCTGATTTCAACTAAAAATTCTTTTATTTCCTCCAATTTCAATCCCTTCCAAGAACGAAGGGCAACACCTATCTCCTTTCGTCTTTCTCCTTGGGGAGAAGGGGAAAGAAGGAGGGAAGCATCGG
>POCB01000282.1 GCA_002899805.1 Fervidicoccus sp. | reverse complement strand
AATGTTCATATCAGCCATAATCTTTATTCTGGAGGTGAGGGGAGGATGGAGAAAGCGAGGAAGGTTCATAACCTCGTGGAGGATTCCATCTATCCTATATCTTATTCTTACGCTTCTTCTTTCTGGCTCAACATGGATATCCGATGCCCTCTCCCTTATAGCCTGGTGAATTATTGCGTTAACAGCTCTTATAATCGGCGCCTCCTCCGCAACCCTGAGCGCTTCCTCCTCTTCCGCTGATATTTCCCCCCTTGCTCTTAGGGTGGAAATTGCCTCCTGCACGGCGGAGGGCAATCCAGCAGTAGCTGTTTCCGCTAAAACAGCGGTTGTAGGAGCAGCCTCCCCCCGATAGTGCCTATTTATCGCCTCGCTTATCATCTCCGGGACAGCAACAGCAGGCTCAATCTCCAAACCGGTTACCAATCTAAGGTCATCTATAGCGAGGATGTTCGTCGGGTCAGCCATTGCAACTAAAAGTTTCCTATCCCCTATTTTCCGAACGGGAATGACATTATAACGCTGAGCGAAATGCTGAGGAACAAGATTTACAGCGCTGGGGTCTATCCGCTCCTTGCTGAAGTCTATAAAGGCATAACCCAAGGACTTAGCATAGGCGCTGTAAACCTGCTCCTCATTCGCATAGCCAAGGTCCAAAAGGAGCTTCTTAATGTCTCCCTTAGTTGCCTTGGCTACATCTCTTACCTCCTTGAGCTGCTCAGGAGTTATCACTCCCTGCTCAAGGAGTATATCGCCTACATCCTTTCTCATCATTGCCATAAGCGTTCACGCCCCTTTTTAGGGTTTTTTAAAATGTCTCATTATTCATTATACCCTCTCATAACATTTTTTGCAATATGCTCTCCATCACCTCTAGGGGTGCTTTCTCCCTCGTCCATATCTCAAAGGATATAGCCCCCTGGTGGAGAAGCATCTTCCACCCTTCTACAACTCTCGCTTTCCTTTCCCTTGCTAATCTCAAAAGAGGCGTTTCCCTCGGATTGTAAACCAAATCCATTACTAAAAGATTTCTATGCAGAACATCTTCAATCCCCTCTATTTCCTCTCCCTGCATACCGATAGATGTAGCATTGATGAGAATCTCCGCCCCTCTCATCGCCTCCCTCAG
>POCB01000196.1 GCA_002899805.1 Fervidicoccus sp. | reverse complement strand
CGGGAAAGAGATGAGGATTTCCTTCATTCTGCCGAAAGTGACGAGACGAACCTCTGGAAAGTTAATTCTGGAAGTGAGCCAAGAAGGTGGAAAACCGTTTGAAGATGTTAAAGATTTTTGGATTTTCCCCAAAGTGAAGAGCCTGAAACTTAAATATCCCGTGTATGTTTTAAGAGCCAATGAGAAAATTCTTCGGTTTTTAAAAGAGGTGGGAATCATTCCAAAGCAGATAAATTCTCTGGATGAGGTAACCATCTTTCCTTCAATCCTGCTTATACCACCTAATGCTATTTCCCTGAATGAAGCCAATTCCGATTTCCTATCCAATTTCTTACGAAAAGGAGGCAGGGTAATATGCCTTGAACAGGATAATCCTATTAAACTTGTTGGCTCAATAAATCTTAACCCCACTTCGCATCAAGCAAGCTACAATTTCCCTCTCGGTGGTTACTCACCTATTTTCAATGGATTAAAGGAAGGGGATTTCTCCAACTGGGCAGGTGCTTCCCCCACAGCAGAGAAAGTTTGGGAAAAACCAGCGGGTAAAATCAGGTCTCTCGTTGTTTGCGGTCCGGGATTGAGCTACACAAGCCTCTTGGAAATTCCTTTAGAAAAGGGACTCCTTTTAGCATCTCAGCTTAAAATAGGGGAGAAAATCAAATCCGAACCCTCCGCTCAGTTCCTTTTACTCAACCTCCTAAGTTATGCTGATGCTTATCAGCCTGTGGAAAGGAGGATATTCGTCCTCGCCTCAACGGCAATCTCGGATTTTTTGAAATCCTGTGGTTATGATTTTGTTCCCTTGGAATCCCTTGCCGATGCTTTCGTCCAATCTTTGTCCATCCTCATCATTGAGGCAAATAAAGAGAATTTAAGGGAACTTCTGAACTATAAGAATAAGGTTGAAGATTTCGTTGCTAAGGGTGGCTGGATAATGCTTTGGGGGTTAACCCCTGAGGGCTTGGAGGACTTCAATAAGCTTTTAGGCACAAAACATTTGATAAGGGAGTTCCGTTTGGAAAGGGTTTCCCTCATCAGGGACCCTCTGGATGAGGGATTGGGCAATTGCGATGTCCTTCAGTATTCTGATGAGGAGATAATGTTCGGAGATAAGTGGCTATCCCAGAACGTCTTC
>POCB01000176.1 GCA_002899805.1 Fervidicoccus sp. | reverse complement strand
AGAAAGCGAAAGAGAGATTAGTGGAGGGAGTACCGACGTGGGAGATCCTCCCAGCGTAGAATATTCATCAAAGGATCCTTTTGTCTCGCTCAACTTAATTATTGATATAAGAACATATTTGGTTAGGGGCAGTAAGTGTCTGCTCTGAAGAAGGTTTCATGCGGCAAGTTTGATGAGATCCATGTAAAACTGCATCGTTTCCTCAAGTCTCGCAACTGGAAAAGAGTTTATCACCTGAGTAGCCTCGACGAGGACAAGGACTTGAAGAGGGTCATTGAGCTCTTCGAGAGGAACAGCACAATAAAGGGATCTGTGAATAACACGACCATATATGTTATCCCGATATACTACTGTGAAATCTCCACAGATCCTAGAAAAGTCTATGTTTTGGTGGCCGCTCTCGAAATCGAGAGAGACATATCTGGATACATCATAAGGATCCATTACAGTATTAGCAGTACGTACGTATTCCTTCACAGATTGTTGGAAGAGACTATGGAGTTTATTAAGAATACTTACGAGGACTTCATAAGACTCCTCGAGAAAGCTCTGAGAATCAAGCACCCCAACACCCCCAAGCTGATTGAGTTAATCGACTGCGAAATAAGAGAGATCAGGACAATTAATCTCCTCTCCAGGATCTATGGAGACGAGCTCTTATCAGATGAAGAAACTATATCCGGGATCCGCAACATATGCTCCCGAAAGACCGAGTACTTCATCAATGACAAAGTCGCTATCATCCCCGAAAACATCAATCTACGGATCGTTAGAGACAAGCACAACGACAAAATATTCATATGCGATTGCAAGAAATTAAGAGAAGAATTTGAGGAGGCTCCGCAAGAGGAGAAGATCTTCTACAAGGCATTGTTTGAGGGATACAGAGAACTTCTCAAACCAAAGATCGAGGTCGAGGATCCCTGGGACAATAAATACGTATTGTCATCCTCCGAGACCGAGATCGACGGCAAAAAAATACTTCTCCTAATGTTCCGTAGACGCGACCCAAAAAGAAACGAATTAGTTATCTACGATATCCTAACTACATCATGCGACGAATCAGAAGAGAACAAGTGCTTAGTACACTCGATCAAGAAGAGACAAGTCTATGAAGACATACATAGGATGGGTGAC
>POCB01000240.1 GCA_002899805.1 Fervidicoccus sp. | reverse complement strand
CCCTCGATCCTTTCTTGACGGTGGATGCAGCTGTGAACAGGGGGAAGAATGAGGGGATAGAGCTATTCGAGGTCACGAAGCACGAGAGGCTCAGCACCGAAGAAGCTCTGCACTGCTATACAAAGGGATCTGCCAGCTTGCTGAGAGAGGAAAGCATAGGGACCCTAGAGGAGGGGAAGAAAGCTGACTTCATCGTCCTAGACAGGGATCCTCTCAGGGCTGAGGATCTGAAGTCAGTGAAGGTTGTTGAAACATTCCTTCAGGGGAGAAAAGTCTATCCTTAGAAGTCTCTCTCTGCCATGGTCCCTCTTCTTTTTCGTTCCACGTGAGATTCTATCTTTAAAGAAAAATTATATTAGCTCTACTTATTCTCATAATGATCGTCTATTTTAGATTAGCATGATCATGAAAATTAAAAAAGTGAGGTCTCATGAGCTCTGAACAGGAACTCATCAAGATAGAAAAACTCTTCAAACCAAGAACAATAGCAGTAGTTGGGGCGAGCAAGAACGTAGCGAAGATAGGGGGGACGATCCTCAAGAACATCTTGGCAAATGGGTTCAGCGGAAAGGTTTATGCTGTGAACCCCGATGCTAAGGAGATAATGGGTGTCCCAAGCTACCCGAGGCTTCTCGACATTCCGGAGGAGGTCGATCACGCAGTAATATCTGTCCCAGCCGACAAGGTCCCGGGGGTTGTCGAGGATGCTGGGAAGAAGGGAGTGAAGGTCCTGACCATCATATCTTCCGGGTTCAAGGAGACTGGAAGGGCAGATCTGGAGGAGAAGATAGTAGAGATAGCAAGAAAGTACGGAGTCAGGATACTGGGTCCGAACGTATTCGGGGTCGTGTACACACCCACGAACCTGAACGCTACTTTCGGTCCAGAAAAGGTGGTGAAGGGCAAGATAGCATTCATGACGCAGAGCGGGGCCCTCGGAATAGCTCTGATGGCCTGGACAGCGATGGAGGGGATAGGCCTATCCTCGGTTGTCAGCTTGGGAAACATGGCAGATATAGACCCCATAGACCTCGCGAAGTTCTTCGTGAAGGACGACAACACCAAGGTAATTGCAATGTACCTCGAGGGGATATCCTCGGGGAGGGGTCAAGAATTCCTCGGGGAGTTCAAGAGTGTCA
>POCB01000148.1 GCA_002899805.1 Fervidicoccus sp. | reverse complement strand
AGCAGGGGGCTCCTCCCAGATCCTTGTGACTCGAAGATCTGTCAATTTTGTTTACTATGCGAAATGCTCTCGCTTATGTTGTGTTCTTTATTTTTCGAATAACTCGAGCTTTGGAGGAACTCGGTGCATTCGAGAAGAGATTGTTAGTTGTTTGCTCTCGAAGAAGGGTTTAAAAAACACTGGGAATTTTCCTGCAGCTATGAAGAAGAGAAAGCGACTCAGACCTTTTCGAAGTGTATCACTGAAACTGGGCAACTTTCAGCGGCTGACTTCACGCATTCCTCGAGGCTCTCATCCACGAGCCCCGTCGAGAGATCGCTGGCGTTTGTCCTCCACTTAGCAACTATTTGGCTTTTACCATCGTCCTGATTCATCTCAAAGACATCTGGACAGAGGTTTACGCAGACCATATCTCCTATGCATCCGTCTCTGTCTATTGTGACCTTTATCTTAGCCATAATCACCACCTAGGTGTTTTTGACATTAAAATAGTTTAAACATCGATAATTAAATTTTTTCATTATACTGATGAGTTTCTCCTTGCTCCAAAGGTTTGACTTTTCTTCGTATTTTGAAGCGGGCTTTAAGTTGTTAGAGTAAAACTTCCATTGGAAAAGGTAGTTCATTTGAGAGAAGAGGCATTGCTTCGGAAGCGAGAGAGAAGCTCACAGTAAAAGCTTCAAATAAAATCTACCGAGGAGCTGTCTTCAAGCCTAGGTAGAGAAGCCCCAGCTCTGGATCCTCCAGAAGCTTCCTACCATCTCCATTATAAACAACTTTACCGCTACTCATTACAACAGCGAAATCTGATATTTCGAGCGCTAGCCTTGCATTTTGCTCTACAAGAATTATGGTTTTTCCATTCTTCGAATTGAGCTCTCTTATTATATTGATTATCTGGTGAGCGATCTTGGGGGAAAGAGCTGCGGTTGGCTCGTCGAACATTAGAACTTCGGGAGTCCTCATCAGGGCCATAGCCATTGCCAACATCTGCTTTTCTCCGCCGCTCAGCCTTCCTGCTTTCTGCTTCATATAAGCCCTCAGAACGGGAAATATTTCGAGAACTTCTTCTGTCTTTTCTTTGGCCTCTTCTTTACTCAGCGAATAACCGGCCATCACCAAATTTTCCTGCACAGTCAAATTGTCGAAGACGTTCTGTGTCTGGGGCAGGTAGGCTATTCCCATTTTAGCTATTTCGTGAGGGGGCTTTCCTGTTATTTCCATGCCCCTCAGTATTATTTTCCCCGATATAATCTTCGTGAGTCCAAATATGGTCTTGAGGAGTGTGCTCTTACCGCTTCCGTTTGGACCAACTATAACCGATATCCTCTTTTCTGGGAAATCCAGGGAAACGTCGAAGATTATATGCATCTTTCCATATCCAGCATTCAGCTTTTCGGTCCTCAATATAACTCCCTGCATCTTCGCTACCCTCCAAGATAGGTTTCTATAACTACAGGATTGTTTACCACTTCTTCAGGACGTCCTTGGGCAACTACCATTCCCTTGGCCATGGCATATGCATAGTCAACGTAGCCAAGGGCTATTTCCAGCCTGTGCTCTATTATCACGAAGGTCATCTCTTTCTCTTTCGACAGCTTTCTTATCAAGGAAAATATTTCATGGGCGAGCGATGGATTTACACCTGCTACTGGCTCGTCCATGAAGATTGTGTCAGCACCATTCATCAGGGCTCTGCCTATTTCAAGAAGTTTCAGTTGCCCCCCGCTTAGCTTAGAAGCTTGTTGATCTGCTACTTTGCTCAGGTTCACTATCTCCATAACCTCGGTTGCTCTATCCAGATCCCTCTTCTCGTACTCTATCCATTTCGATCTCCTCATGGCGTTCAGAACGCTCTCTCCGATGTTGTATCTCGAAGCGACAAGTAGGTTCTCCAGAACTGTAAGGTTGTAGAAGGGTTGCGGTATTTGGAAAGTCCTGACTAAACCTAGTCTATTTATTTCGTGAGGGGGTTTGTTGGTTATCTCCTTGCCTTTGTAGAAGATCTTTCCCGAATCGCATTTGAGGAAACCCGTGACGACATTGAGGAGCGTTGTCTTTCCTGAGCCGTTCGGTCCTATTATGATGGTAACTTTGCCCTTCTCTACTTCCATGCTCACGCCATCGAGCGCTATAAGTCCCCCAAATGCCTTCCTAACGTTCTCCACCTTGAGAATTGCTTCTCTTTTCTCTGGGGGAATTGCTTCCAGATATTGCTCCGAAGTCAACAATACGCACCCTGTGAATTGGTATTACTGTTATTCATCAACGAGTTTTAAATCTTTACTTTTTACAGAAATTGGTTTACATTGAAAACCTTATCCTTCGGAGGAAAGAGCTCATTTGTCCTTCGCTGAGCGTCCAATATAGCTAGAGAGCCCTTTAAGATAATAATTGAGGTTAACGTGCTAAATATTCTCACGGTGATTTCGGTAATTTTGGGTTTTGAAACTGCTGATAACGGCTAAGCTTTGGATTTAACTTTTGGAGGAGAGAAAAACGTTTCCCTCTATATTGAACGACTTCATCTTGGAGAGAAGATATACTTCGCGTATTCTCCATCCGAGCTAGCATCTACGGAGACCCCGTATCTCTTAGCATATTCCATGAGTAGGTTGAGCGGTACGCTACCATGCGGAACCTTCACTGTATACTTCTTTCCTTTTTCTTTAGCACACTTCATCAGCTCTACAATGAGAGTCAGCGGATGTTCCGTGCATTTGGTGATATCCTCAATCGTCACTTCAGGCTCATCACATCTTCCCAAAATAATCACCAGTTTTCTTTAAAAAGCGAAACAGTAATAAATTTAATATATAATTTCAATATAGAAGTGGAGGGTTGTTTCATGGAGAAAAAACCAGTTAAAGTCAAAGATAAGACGACCGGCAAGGAAGTAGAGCTAGTGCCGATAAAAGTATGGAAGCTGAGCCCTAGCGGGAAAAAGGGGATAAAGATGGGTCTTTTCCAGAGCCCCATAACCAAGCAATACTTCAGGGCAAGGGTTCCCGACGATTATCCGGAGTTCTGACACTTTCGGCAATCTATCTTTTTATATTTCTTTTCTGAAAGCCAAAGTGAGGTCTTCATTTTAAATGCGGTGAGCCCCTTGGTCTTGATAGCTCATGCTGCAGACACTCATTTAGGAAGGTGGTCCACGAAACCGGAAAGAGAAGAGAGAGACAGAGACATTGAGGATGCTTTCAAGCAGATGATAGATTTGATTATGATGGAGCACGTGAAGATTCTCATAATAGCTGGAGATCTATTTGACAGACCGAGACCAAGCAACTCTACATTGCTTTTCTTCAGAGACTCGGTGAGGGAGTTCCTAGAGAGGGGCGGGAAAATCATTCTAGTTAATGGTGAACACGATACTCCTGGAGTAGCAGAGGTACCCTCTACGTTTCTGGTGTCCAAGTATCTGAATAATGTCTACCATCTCAAGCACTTCTTTCTCAAAGATGGACCACTTTCAATGGAGGAGGACGGCAAGAGGCTCAACTTCTACGGGATGGGAGTTGTGAGGGGACCAAAAGCAATTGAGCATGGGAAGAACATCATGAAAGAAATTCAAAGTGCTGTGAAGAATTCGAGCGGGAAAAATGTGATGGTATCACACGCATCTGTCAAGGAATATTTCTTCAAGGGGGAGGGGTATGAGCTTGAATCCTTTCCGAGCGGAGTGCATTACTACGCAATGGGGCATTTGCACTTCAGAATCATTGATGACTTGAAGGATGGAGTAATCGCTTATCCAGGAAGCCTAGAGATTCTCACAATCGATGAGATCGAAGAGTGGAAGAGGAAGGGCAAGGGTTTTTACATTGTGGACATGAGTGCCGATGAACCTGTAGTCCACCAAGCTAACCTAGATGTGAGACCTCAGGAAATTTTCGAAATTTCTTCGGAGGACGAGATCCTTGGTCTCTCAAAAGAAGTGGAGTCTTTCATTTCCCAGTTCTCGTCCGGCAGGCGCCCAATAGTCAATATTGCAATGAGAGGTGGTGATAGCCTCAGGAGGGCTCTGCAGCCTCGCATTGAGAGGTGGCAGAAAGCTGGTGCTATCATTTCAATTTCATTCAAGAGGGCTGAGGATAGCTCCCTGGAATTCGGTCCTGCTAAAAGCGGTGAATGGGATGAGATGAAAATAGTGAAGAGTGTCGTTGGAGAAGAACAAATAGCGAAGCTGATCATAGATTTGAAGAACTGCCTTTCTTCCCCGGAAGAATCTAACTGCGAAGAGATCGCTCGTGAGATAACTGCTAGAAAGGACTACTGGGAGAAGGCCCTGAAAGAGTGGCCGAAGCAGAAAAGTATAGTCAAAGGAGGAGAGAAGAGGCAAGGACTATCAAAGTTCATGGGTTGAGAAGGATGTCTGTGTCCCCGATCAAATTGGAAAAGCTCGTTCTCGAAAACTTCTACAGCTATGGAAGGAAAACCGAGATCTCCTTTTCCGATGGGGTTACCGTAATTGTCGGAGAGAACGGGGCGGGAAAATCGAGCATCGTCAGGGGAATCTACTTCGCTCTGCTTGGTGAACTTCCAGACGCTAGAATCAGCGATGCTGTTCATAGAGGGAAGGAAGAGCTCTATGTTTCGCTCATATTGACAGATGGGAAAAATAGGTATAGGGTGGAAAGGAGCAGGGGGAGGAAGCGAAGCGATGTGCTCTATGTTTATGTTGGAGATAAAGAGAGAATAGTGGCAACAAGAGCAGAGGATGTTACGAAGATATTGAGTCGGATCGTCCTTTCCTCCGACTTAGAGTCGATTGCTGAGAGGGGGGTAAAGAGAGCGCTCATTGACCTTATAATTCTGAACCAAGGCAAGCTGGACGAAATTGGAGAGATCCTGTCTTCTGGAAGAGTAGATAAGATAGAGTTCCTCCTCAACATCTTGGGGCTGAACGCCTACCTGAAGGCCTGGGAGAAGATGAAAGATCTTACTGTGAGAGTTCCTCTTCCTGATAAGCCGCTGCCACCAGAGATTGGCGGTCCCGAGAAAGATAGGTACAAGGTCACAGAAGATGACCTCAAAGAAGCTGAAGAGAGGCTGAAGAGGTCCTTGGAAAGCATAGAGAGTATCAAAAAAGAGGAGGAGAAAGTAATCAGCAGGATCTCTGTGCTCGCAGAAAGGGAGAAAGAACTTTCGATGAAAAAAGCTTTGTTGGAGGAGGATAAGGGTAGGATTGCTCTTGAGCTGGGGAACATTGAGTCTCAGCTCTCTAAAGCTAAGGAGGCTCTCGATAGGCTGAGGGCTCTCGAGAGACAAATAGCAGAAATGAGGAAGAGGGAGGAGGAGTTGGAGAGGCAGCTTGGAGAGGTCGAGAATCTCAAGAAGATGCTGGAAGATCTTAAGTTGAGAGAGAAGTTGAGCTCCTATGTTGAGCTGGAGAGGGAACTCAGGTCGTTTGTTGAAAGAACGAAGGGAGTGAAAACCAAGACCCTAGGACTCGGTATAACTGGTCTGCTGGAGGAAGTAGACGTACCTCTGAGGAAAGAGCTAGAATCAATCGATGCTAAACTCAGGAGCTTGGAGGGGGAGAGGGCGGTCAAGATGAGAGAGATGGAAGAAGCTCAAAAATTGAAGCTTGAGATCGAGAAGAAGGAGGGGGAGTTTATAGCCGAAATTTCAAGAGTAGCCAAGATACTAGGGCTTCCTATATCCAACTCAGATCCGCTCAGAACGTTCGAAGAGCTATATGTTTCTATCTCGAATATGTTGAAGGAGAAGAGGAACGTGCTTGCTTCACTGAAGAGCGAACAATCAAGGCTCAAAAGATCGATTGAAGAGCTCAGAGATGCTAAGGGGAAATGTCCTGTTTGTGGGAGAGAGTTGGACGAGGAGCACAGGAACAAGCTTCTATTGGAGTACGGACAGAGGCTCGAGCAGATAAATGATGAAGCGGCTCATGTTGAGTCTGAACTTGAGATGCTAGAGAAGGAAAATCTTACTATGAATAAGTTGCGTTCCAAGACTGGAGAAATAGATGTTCTCAGGGGAAAAATGTCGAAGATCTCTGCCCAAGAAGATGTTGATGTGTTGAAGAAGATTGAAGCGGATATCTCGGAGCTCAAGAAAAAGAAAGAAGCTATTTCAGAATTGTTGCGGGATGTGAGTGGTGCTTATGCTTCGAAGAGAGCGATTCTGGAAAAGATACAGCAGATTGCTGAAATGACTATAGATTCGAAAGATGTCACGGCTGAGAACTTGGAAGCACTCGAAGGTATCGTGGAGAAGATCAGCAAGGAAATAGAACTTTTAACATCCGTTTCCAAGATAGGCTTACCTGAAGATGTTGTTGAAGTAAGGAAGAAGATTCTTGCTCTAGAGAAGAAGCTAAGAGATCTCCAGCCCGAAGCAAAAAGTGCAGAGCTTGTTGGGATAAGGGAAAAGAGGAAATCTCTGGAAGAGCAGGAGAAGGAGCTCAGAGAAGAGGCTTCGAAGCTGAAGATGCTTGAGGAGAAGAGAGCCTCACTCAAAGCCAGCATTGATAAGGTGAGCGCTGAGCTATCAGAAGTGGAAGCCAAGTTGCTGTCTGTGAGAGACGAATTGGGCTCTCTGAGAAGTAGGAAAGGAATACTCGAGGAGAGGAAAGAGTACTTAGATTCGCTGAGTAAATCGCTCTCTGAGGCTGTTTATGAGCTCAAAGTGCTTCTCAAAGTGAGATCGCTTTATGAGAGGGAGACTGGGTTGCCCTCAGTTCTGATGAGACATGCAGTGAGAGAGCTCAAGAGAGAGCTCGTTGAGTCATATAGGAAGTTCGAGCTCTCCTATGACGATTTGAACATCGATGATTCATTCAATATTTCATTGATAAATTCTCTGCAGAACTTCGAGATTTCCCTGGATCAGGCAAGTGGAGGGGAGAAGGTTGCAGTCTATCTCTCCTTCATCTTCGCGGCCCAGAAGGTCATATCGGAGCTCTATGGAGGAGGGGGAAGGGCTGGCTTTCTCGTTCTGGATGAACCTACAAACTACTTGGACGATATGAGGGTGAGGTACTTGGCAGATGTGCTGAGAGATGCCGTATCAGCTGGAGGTGGAGCCCAGATAATAGTGGTGACGCATGAAGAGAGCTTGAAAGATGCTGGCGATGTCGTACTCAGAGTGAGGAAGAGTGGAGCAGTTTCTCTCGTTGAGGAGGAGAAGGAGGTGGCCATAGCATGAGCTATATAGATGACATCCTCGAAGTGGCAGCGAGGAAGAGAGAGGAAATCTGGAAGAAGATTCGTGTTCTCGGAGCTAAAGAGGAGGAAGCTAAAGAGATAATTGAGAAGAAGATGATCTCTCCGCCGCTGCTTTCCAGCAGGATGAATCTTCCCCATCCGGTGAAGGTAGCTGCGGTGGATGGGGGATCCTTCCCTCTCTCGATGCTCGGCTTCGAGCTATATTTCATAAAATCCTATGCGGTGAAATTCCTCTATGAGAGCTCTACTGGAAACTATGTAGATGGAGGAGAGAGCAGAATAGTCGATGTTGATGTGCTGATACCCCCATCGCTCTCTCAAGACCGGATAACCGTATATCGTCAAATAAGCGAGCTCAGGGCTATGAACAATTCCCTCGATTCAGGCTTCCTCACGTTGGCAGATGGAAGCATTGAGTCTCTCATCTCGAGGCCCGCTCATATGAAGCTGAGAGACCTGAGGAGGGAGGATGAATCTCTATGCCACAAAACGCTCGAACTAATCCAGAGAGAGGAGAGAGAAGACACGGCAATAGCGGTGAAGGGATTCATCGAGAGGGAACTCGGCAATGAACCGGAGAGGGCCAAAACCTTAGAGATGGTCGAAAAAGCGGTGAGGATAAAGATGCTGTTCGAAAAGATTTCTGAGGGCAGAATGCTTGCCTTTGTGACAAAAACGGGCAGGAGCAACAGGCTGTTCAACCTTCCAATACCGGACCAATATGTACTTACGAAGCTGACCATGAGGGAAGGCTACATAGTTGAGGGGAAGTATGAAAGCTTCGAGGAAGCAGTTGGAGAGGAACTAACGGAGCTCTGCGGGCTCAAAGAGAGCGCTGAGAATCTATCCTTCATCAGCGGTTACGCTAGGCTATATCGGGGAGCTCCAGTTCTCAAGGTTCAGCTTCTTTCTCCAAAGATGAAAGGATCTTCGCTAGATGCACTTTTTGAAGACCTCGTTTTGAAGCTCGCTTCTCTTTCTTCAGAGGATGGCTACCCTTTCCCGCTTCTAATAGCCCATCAGAGGGCTCATATAGAGAAGAGGATTACCGCGATAGTAGCGGATGCCCTCGGATTAAGAGAAGAGCTCAGCGGGAGGGAAGAAATAGATGTCCTCTGAGGTGATATGTCATGGAGAGAGATCAAGATCTGGAACTTGAAAGGGGTTTTGAGATAAGAGAAACGGAGATGGAAGAAATAGGCTACGTGATAGGAGAGAGCACTCCATTCAAAGTTATCATGCTCTCCAAGACACCCCCCAAAGTTGGGGAATATGTAATAGTAAAACACGATGAAGACTATCTCCTCGGGATGGTAGAGGAATCCATTGCAGGCAATCCTTTTATACCAGAGGATATGACCAACTTGAGTTCATTTGAGAACTGGAGGAAAATAGTCGAAGCTAGGAACTACACGAGAGGAGGTATAAGAATACTGACGAAGATAACTCCACTGTTGAAGGGGAAGAGGTTCGAGCCAACGAGGACTCCCCCAAAGCCATCCTATCAAGTTTTCAGAGCCAGCGATGAAGTTCTGAGAAAGATCTTTCTCCCGCCTGGGTTGAGCGGAGATGATCCCTACTATTACAGCGAAACAGAAAGAAAGGGATATGTTAGAATAGGTGTCCTAGCCAATCATCAGAATGTTCCCGTATATATCAATGTAGATTCTCTCGTCTCTAGGCACGCTGCTATTCTGGCAGTTACTGGGGCCGGAAAATCGAACACTGTGAGCGTGCTCGCAGAGAGGATGGTCGAAGGGCTGGGTGCTACGGTCCTCCTGTTCGATATGCACAGCGAGTATTCTAGGTCAGAAATAGCAGAAGATAGAAAGAACGTGATAAAGCCCAAGATAAACCCATTGACTTTGACTATCTGGGAGTTGCAGAAGCTGGCGAAAATTAGGGAAGATGCTATAAAGCAACAGAGCGTGCTGAGGTATATTTACAAGAGCGCAAAGAGCCACATCGCAGAAATCGCGAAGGAAAGACCAGAGGAGCTAGTGAAGTTCGATGTCATTGAATATATGATAAAGGTCCTGGAGTGCCTCGATTATTTCAGTGAGAAGAAGCCGGAGAAGAGAAGGAATGGGAAACCTCGTCTCTCATCAGAAGAGGAGGAGGAAGAGTTTCCAAATGAAGAATGCGGCGATTTGAAGGACGTTCCGAAGAAGCTCGAAAAGGATGTGATACTCAATGTTGCTAACAAGCTCGAAGATCTGAAGGACGTCTACAAAGATGTTCTCTCCAATATTGCCAGAAAGTCTGTCCAGGAAATTGTTCTGCCGGGGCATTTGAACATTGTAGATTTGGGAGAGATAGATGATGTTGGGAGCGATGTAATTGCCTCTTACTTGCTAAGGAGAATACTCGAAGAAAGGAAAGCCTATTTGAGGAGCGATGGGATAGAAGGATATCCGGTTCCTGTCTACATCTTTCTCGAAGAAGCACATATATTGGTGCCAAAGGAGAGCGAAAGTCTGACCAAGGAAGTTGTAAGCAGGATAGCGAGGGAGGGGAGAAAGTTCGGGGTGGGGATCTGCCTTGTGAGCCAGAGACCTAAGAGCATAGACGAGAGCTCCTTGAGCCAGACCAACAACAAGATCATTTTGAAGATAGTTGAGCCGAATGATTTGAGGTATGTTCAGAATTCCAGCGAGCTGCTGAGCGATGAGCTCCTCAAGATGTTGCCAAGCTTGCGGACCGGAGAAGCTATACTGCTTGGTGAGTTCACAAAGTTGCCTGCTCTAGTGAAGATAGATGAGCACAGAGGCAAGGGTGTGGGGAGGGACCTCAATGTAGCTGAGCTATGGCTGAATAGGAGGAGAGAAGAAGTTTCTCCCGAGGAGAGCAGAAGAGAGATTGAGGAGATGATGTACAAGGGAGGAGATCTTTGAGGAGATCCACACACGCCCTTTTTGGCTTGGGCCTATCCATCTATGTGATGTCCAGATTAGGATATTTCGATAATTTGATGATATTTTTTGGCCTTTTTTTCTCTCTATTACCAGATTTGGATGTTTCCTTCAAACACAGGGCTCTGCTCCACAACCTCTTTTCCGCCGTAGCTCTCAGCTGGGCGATCCCCTATTTCAGCGAAAGTTATATATTGAGCATGCAGCTGAGCTCTCTTTCCTGGATTGATTTTTTTGCTACTTCGTTGATTGCATATTTGAGCCACTTGCTACTGGATTTGATCACGAAGGGTGGCGTCGAACTCTTCTGGCCGCTGAGCGAAAACCGATTCAGAATTGCTTCCTTAAGGTATAATGACCCTGCGGCAAATGCTCTGCTTTCGCTCGCTGGAGGTTTGCTTATAGTATTCACATTTGTCTGACCTACTTATATAATGTGGTTAATTTTTCGTTGATGTTATTGTAGATAATATTAGTGAACTTAATACGGTCGACAATTTGCTAAATATATCCGCTGCCACCGAGCACTTCAACGAAAGTGCATTTACTGCCGCAAGCAGCATTCATTCTCTTTAGGAGCTCGTCAGCTATGTAATAATCTCCTCCGGCATAAGATACAAGCAGAAGATCAGAAAAATGGCGCTGTGTGATTCTG
>POCB01000219.1 GCA_002899805.1 Fervidicoccus sp. | reverse complement strand
CTTTCTTCTGTTGCTGTAAGGGATCTTCAACCTGCTCAGGCTGAATGGTATTGCGAGCGCCATGAGGATAGCTTGAATTAGGAAGGAATGTCTGATGGCACTTCCGAGCTCTTCCAGCTCAATATTCAAAGCTGTACTTCCTTGAGAATAGCCCCCCAATACAATGAGATGTGATGCAACTTCATATGGGAGGAACTGCGTCATTGTGAGTATAGCTATGTTGAGGCTTAGAACGAATCCAACGTTGAAAGAAACATTCCTCACGGAGGAAGCCACCCCCCTCCTTTCCGGGGGAACCGAAGTCATCACTGAACTTGTGTTCGGCGATACGAATAGACCGGTCCCGAGTCCGAGTATTAGCTCTGAAGCAACTATCGAATGGATCGTTGAAAAAATTGAGAGCGTTAAAAGAGCCAGCGATGAAAATGAGAGACCTACTACAGTAATTGGAGCGTAACCGAACTTATCAGCTAACCTCCCCCCAACCAGACCGAATATCATAAAGCTAAGCTCATATGGGACTAAGAGAACCCCTGTTGTGCTTGGAGAATACCCTAGAACGCTTTGCATGTAAATTGCTAGCAAAGTTAGCGAAGCCCCGAACCCTATAGCGTATAATAGTTGAGATATTATCCCACCGGTGAACTGCCATATCTTAAACAATCTTAGATCGAGGGCAGGATTTTTAGCTCTGAGCTCAGCAACGGCAAATAAAATAAGAGAGACGAAAGAACCTGCTAACATCGAGATAGACATATCCCTGTAGCCATATCCGAGCATTGTCAACCCAATGAGCAATAGTGTCAATGATAAAGTGAATGTAACGAAACCGAGTACATCCATTTCTTTGCTCTCTTTCGGGACGTAGGTTTCTTTAAGCCTTCCTTTAGTCCAGATTAGCACACCAATTCCTATGGGAACCTGAATGAGGAATATCCACTGCCACCCGAGAAGATCGATTATGAAACCACTGAGTGTCAGCCCCAGAAGGGCGCCTACCCTCCAAGCTACTTGGTTAACTCCTAGCCATGTTGCGAGTCGCGAAGGAGGGATATTATCAGTCAGAATTGTTATTGAAAGGCTCGCCAATATCGCGCCACCTGTCCCTTGGATTATCCTCGCAACTATCAACATCTTCGGGTTGAGGC
>POCB01000154.1 GCA_002899805.1 Fervidicoccus sp. | reverse complement strand
GAGGGAAAGCCCCTCCTTTTAACGGGCGTCTATGTATGGGACATCTTCTCCAACCCTAAATTTGATTATAAATCCTTCTTCCATCGCCTTAAGGAAAATTCCCTTAATTTCGCCCGAGTCTGGGTTATGTGGGGCTGGGAGGAGGAGAATTGGCTATCTCCCTATGAGCGAACCGGTCCAGGTTTAGCGAAGGATGGCAGAGCGAAGTTCAACCTTGATAGTTTCAATCCCTTTTTCTTTAAGCATTTGAAAGATGTTTTGGAGGAGGCGAGAAGGGAGGGGATTTATCTTCAGCTTGTGGTATTTGATGCTTGGTGCTTGAAGAATTCGGAAGGGCATTGGGATAGGCATTGCTTCAACGGAGCGAATAATGTGAATGGTGTAAATGCGGATAAGAACGGCGATGGGATGGGTTTGGAGTTCTGTAGTTTAAGGGACGAAAAAATAGTTGCTTATCAAAAGCGATTCATTGATAAGTTGTTGGAGGTTTGCTCTTCCTATGAAAACATCTTCTTGGAGGTGGCGAATGAGAATTACTACGATAGGGAATGGGAGATGGAGCTGGGGAGATATATAAAGGAGAAGGAAAAGAAACAAAAGGTAAGGCATTTAGTTATGCCATTGGATATGCCCAATCACGATGGAGCGGGAATAAAGACCTGGGATTTGAAGACCTTGAAGGAAGGGTTTAGGAAGGCTTACGAGAAATTCAATCAACCGCTTATAATGGATACCGATGGGATAGGCGAGCCCTCAGATGATGTGATAAGAAGGGCTTTCTGGACCGCTTTTGTGAGCGGTGGTCATTTTGATTTTCTTGATAGCGCCTTATCTCCCCAAACTGGTGGAGGGGCGCTAAATCCCTTGAGGAGCAATGTTTATAGGCAGATGGGATACATCGCTCAGTTAAGTAAGAAGATGGATTTTTGGCGGATGAAGCCTATGGACGAGATAGTGATTGAAGGGACAGCTTTCGTTTTAGGGGAGAAGGGGAAGAGCTATGTGGTTTATCTTCCCTATGGTGGAAGAATGAAGCTGAAGCTTGAAAGTCCCGCTCTATTTCGTTATCGCTGGTTCAATCCGAGAGAAGGGGTGTTCAGAGGGGAGGGGATGTTTAAGGGAGATAGGGTTCATTTCTTCACTCCTCCC
>POCB01000275.1 GCA_002899805.1 Fervidicoccus sp. | reverse complement strand
ATCACAGTCTCTATCCTCTTCTTCGGGTCGGGCTGGGGTATGCTGTTGAGGAGGAGCTTTGTGTATGGATGCAGGGGATTGAAGAAGACCTCGTCCGCTGGTCCCATCTCCACTATCTTACCTGCATACATCACAGAGATCTTGTCGCTCATATAATAAACGACCGAGAGGTCATGGCTTATGAAGATGTAGGAAACTCCCAGCTCCTTCCTCAGTTCTTTGAGTAGGTTCAGAAGCTGAGCCTGGACGCTAACATCTAGGGCGCTCGTGGGCTCATCCAACACTATTAATTTTGGACGGGGGGCTATAGCCCTCGCGACCGATACCCTCTGCCTCTGCCCCCCGCTCAGCTCGTGGGGGTACCTGAACAGAACGTTTTCGTTGAGCCCAACTTTCCTCAAGAGCTCTGCTACCTCCTCCCTCTTCTCCTTCTCGCTCTTAACTAATCCATGGATCTCGAGGGATCTCCCGATTATATCTACTATCCTCATTCGGGGATTCAGGCTGGAGTAAGGATCTTGGTGAACTATCTGCATGTACCTCCTCAGCTTCCTAACTTCCCCCTCCTTCGCCTTCGCGATCTCTCTGCCCATGAAGTACAGCTTGCCTCCAGTTGGTTCTATCAGCCTTATAGATGCTTTTCCGAGCGTGGTTTTCCCTGAGCCGCTCTCTCCAACTATTCCCAGTACCTCCCCTTCTCCAACCTCTATGCTCACCCCATCCACTGCTCTAATGGGAGGCGATTTCTTCAGGAATCCGGCCCTGGAGAAGTGCACCTCGAGCTTCTCCGTTCTGAGTATCGCTTCGCTCAGCTTCGATCACCTCTTGCCTCAGTATAGAGATGGCAGGAAACGAAGTGGTCTCTTTCCACTTCAACCATGGCAGGCTCCTCCTTGCTGCAGATTTCCATGGCCATTGGGCATCTGGGATGGAACCTGCATCCTGGTGGAGGAGAGACAAGATCGGGAAGGGATCCAGGGATCGCTGCGAGCCCCTCTTTCTTGATCTCTTTCCTTATGCTCGGAATGCTCTTCAGCAGCATTATGGTATATGGATGCTTTGGACTCTCAAATAGAGTTGGGGTGGGGGCTATCTCCATTATCTTACCTGCATATATCACAGCTACTTTATCGGATACCTGCGCCGCAACGCCCAGATTGTGGGTTATGAAGATGAGGGAGAGGTTCATCTTGTTTCTGAGCTCATCCAACAGCCTCAATATCTGAGCCTGGACGCTAACATCTAGGGCGCTCGTGGGCTCATCTGCTATGATTAAGTCGGGGTTGTTTGCTATCGCAGCAGCGATCAGAACTCTCTGCTTCATCCCACCGCTCAGCTCGTGGGGATACTTCTCCATCACATCTTCCGGTGAAGGTATCCTGACCTTCCTGAGGAGGGAGATTATCTCCTCCCTAATCTCCTTCTCGCTCATGGAGGAACCCCTTCCTTTCCTCAGCACATCTCTCAGGAAGCTGCTGACCTTGAAGACGGGGTTCAGCGCTGCTGATGGCTCCTGGAATATCATCGTTATCCTATCCCCTCTCAGCCTCCTGAGCTCCTCCCTCTTCATGGAAAGGATGCTCTTCCCCTTGAACAGGATATCCCCTCCTGCCACAACAGCATTGTGGGGGAGGAGACCGATCACGGCATGGCCGAGCGTGGTTTTCCCGGAACCGCTCTCTCCAACAAGAGCCAGCGAAGAACCCTTTTCCAGAGAGAGGGAAACGCCTTCTATAGCTTTCACTAGCCCTAGGTCCCCTCTGTAGTGGACCTTCAGGTCCTCTATTTTGAGCACTTCTTCAGTCCTTGATTCTTGGATTGAGGACATCATTCAAACCATCACCGAAGAGGTTGAATCCCAGAACGGTGAGGACTAGGAATGTACCTGGGAATACCCACATATACGGAGCTGCATCCAGGTAATAGAGAGCTTCGCTTATCATGGCTCCCCATTCTGGAGTAGGAGGTTGAATCCCGAGTCCGAGGAAGCTCAGCCCAGCGGCTGTGAGGATGGAGGCTGCTGTCCTCAGAGTAGCATGCACTACTATAGGGGAGAGGCTGTTCGGAAGAATATACCTGAAGAATATGGATGTCCTGCTCTCCCCCATTGCCCTCGCAGCTTCAACGAAGTCAGAGGTCTTCACCGAGATCACTGCCCCCCTCGCTATCCTCGCGAACTGAGGAAAGTTATAGACGCCTATCGCTAGGATCACGTTGTTCATTCCGGGTCCCGTCACCGCTGCCACGAACAGTGCGAGTAGTATATCTGGAAATGCTAAGAGGATGTCCACTGCGCCCATCACGACATCATCGAAAGCTCCTCCCAGATAGCCAGAGAAACCCCCTATCACTGCTCCAAAGATCAGGGATATGGCTATTCCAACAACGGCAATTATCAATGAGATCCTCGCTCCCCATAGAACCCTGCTGAATATATCCCTCCCCAAATAGTCAGTGCCAAATATATGGGACGAAGAGGGGGGCTTGAGGGCATTGGATAGGTTGCTGGCGATGGGGGAGTAGGGAGATATGATCGGAGCAAGTAGGGCCATGGCTACGAAAATCAATACGAGGGAGCCTCCCAAGACGATGTTCTTGTTTCTCCTCAGCTTCTTGAAGAACATCCTCCTCTGCGGAGAAAAGAAACCGGTTCTTTCGAACTTCACTCGAGCCTCACCCTCGGATTTATTAGAGCGTAGAGAACATCAACGGCGGTATTCACTATAGCAAATAGAGCCACTATCATCATCAGTCCGAACTGAACAACGGGGTAGTCCCTAGCGAAAATGGAGTCCACTATAAGCCTCCCAAGACCAGGGTAAGCGAAGACCGTTTCGGTTATCACGGCTCCTGCCAAAAGGTAGCCAAAATTCAGCCCTGCGACGGTTACAACGGGTATGAGAGCGTTTCTCAGAGCGTGTACGAATATTATTTTCTTCCGAGAGAACCCAAATGCTTCGCTCGTCTTTATATATTCTTGGCTCAGCACTTCGATCATGCTCGATCTGGTCATCCTCGCTATCGGAGCAGCTCCAATGAGACCTAGCGTGAGGGAAGGTAGAACCAAGTGCCTGAGGGAGGGAGATGACCCTATGACCGTCGCTGGAAAGAGTTGGAGCTTTATCGAGAATATAACGATGAGCAGCACCGCGAGGAGGAAGACGGGCATTGAGACACCGAGGAGCGCAAAAATCATGACTACCCTATCAATGAAGGTGTTCCTCTTCAGGGCTGCCGCTATTCCCAAGACTATTCCTATAGCAAGCGATATGGCAATGGAGAGAGTTGCCAGCTTCAGAGTGTTGATGAACCTGGGGACTATGAGGGAAGTTATGGGAAAGCCCGAGACTAAGCTGTTTCCGAGGTTCCAGGTGAGGAGCCGCTCCATGAACATGAAGTATTGAACGGGAAGGGGTTTATCGAGACCCAGCCTTATCCTCATGTTCTGGATATCCTGAAGGGTAGCCTCAGGTCCAGCGAGTATCTGGGCTGGGTCCCCTGGGAGCATGTGAATCATGAAGAATATTATCACAGATGCCCCCAAAAGGGTTGGAATTAGAAGCAAAAAACGCTTTATTATATAGCTCCAAAGAGGAGCTGCTATCATTCATCACCTTCTTTTCAGCCGCTATAGGCATATTTCAGCATCACTATTTCAATTGGCAGGTACACGATCCCCTTCACATTGCTCTTCATTCCCATGGTGTCATACATTTCCACGAGGAATATCCATGGCGCATCGTTGAAGATGATCTTCTGTGCCTGGCACATCGCATTGAGCCTCTCCTGCCCTAGAGTCACCATCTGCTTCTGTATGAGGGCATCAACCTCGGTGTTGTTATAGTAGCCGTAGTTGCTGCCCGCTGGAGCCCACATCCATGAGGCGAGCAATGGTCTGAGAACCCAGTCCCCCTCTCCAGTGGAGGGAGCCCATCCCATCAGGAAGAGCTCCTTATTCTGAGACTGGTTGTATGGCTTTCTGACCTCATTTAGATAGGATGTCCACTCCCAGTCCTGGAGGTTGACCTTGACACCTATTGCATTCAGGTAGCTTTGGACTGCCTGCGCCATCTGATAGTCTCCCACATATCTTCCCCGCGGAGTCCACAGATTGACCTCCAGCTTCTGTCCATTGGCATTCTCGACGTAGCCGTCGCCATCTCTATCCCACCAACCCGCTTGCCTCAGTAGTTCCTTTGCCAGAGTGACGTTGTAGTTGTAGTAGCCTGCATTGCAATAGCCATATGTGCTCGAAGCAAGTGGAGATGTAGCGGGCTTGGCGAGCCCGTTGAGTATTGAGCTGATTATCGCTTCCTTGTCTACAGCATAATTGAAAGCCTGCCTGATCCTCACATCCTGGAACTTGGGGTTCATGAGGTTCATCCCTATGTATATGACCCTCGAGGTCGGGTATGCCCTAGTTATTATGTTACCTGTCCCGTTGAGCGAGGCTACATCTACTGGAGGTATCCTCAGGACAACGTCAACGTCTCCTGTCTTGAGCAAGTTCTCTCTCGCCTTGTCATCCGCCACAACTTTGATGATGATCTTCTGGAAGTGAGGTGCTGCTGTCTTGTTCCAGTAATTCGGATTTGCCACTAGTGTTATATGATCTCCCTTCACCCACTCTTGCAACATATAAGGCCCTGTTCCAACGGGATTGGTCTTCACGTCCTTGCCTGAGTTTATGAGTGTTGGAGAGATTATCAGTCCAGCTCCGTGGGCAAGGTCATTCAGGAACGCGCCGAAAGGCATCTTCAAATGAAATGCTACTGTGTAGTTGTCTATGATCTCGACAGACTTGATTATCGGAGCATAGAGGCTCGTCCTCTGGAGCTTGAGTGAAGTGTTCAGTATTCTGTCGAAGTTCACTTTAACTGCATAAGCATCGAAGGGTGTACCATCCTGGAAGAAGATGCCTTTCCTCAGATGGAATATATATGTTGTACCATTGTCCTTTATCTCCCAGCTCTCGGCAAGCATGGGCTTTATGTTCAAGTTCGCATCAAACTCCACCAATCCTTCATAGATTATTCTGTTGACCATCTCAGATGGGTTGTCGGTCGCATCCTGTGGATCGAGGGTAGAAGCGTCTGCGCCCATCGCCACGACGAGTGTTCCAGTTGGAGCTGCGGCTGTAGTTGTAGTCTTTGTTGTTGTGGTAGTGGTTGTAGGTGCTGTAGTTGTAGGTGATGTTGTTGTGGATGTTGAAGGAGCCCCGCCTTTCATGACCATATATGCTCCTGCCACAGCAACTATGAGAACTACAACTACGATTGCTACTAGAGCTGTTGTAGAGATCCCCCTCTCTTTTTTCATCCCATACCTATGAAAAGTCTTTTTCTCCATTTCATTTCTAGGGGTTAAATATAAATTTTTTCGCTAATATTTGAGAAATATTTTGAAATCTGACATTATAATTATAAAAATTTTTATTATAAATCGCAAAAAGACGGAGGACTGTTTTTGTATTTTGAAAATGTTTATGTTTCTAGTTATTCTTTTCACCATTTTGCGAATTCATAGCTCTAAAGGGCTATGTTCCAAGAGTGAAAAGGTTGCTTGTATATGAGAGGTCCGTTTCGTTGTGGTCGAAAGCCATCCGCGATTCAAAGGAGATTCCCCGTGAGCCTTGGCCGGAAGATGCTTCCCAGTTGAGACCGTGAAAATTTGGGATGAGCGTCCTGGAGGAAAGAGAAACTAGAAATGTTTATTATATTCCTATGATGAATCCAAGATCAGTAGATGGACCATGTCATCTAAGTCCAAAGAGAGGAAGAAGAAGCCGAGCGGTCTCATGTCAGCTGCAGGTTTGATCAGCTTCTACGAAGATACCGATACTAAGTTCTCCATTTCCCCGACTGTTGTGGTGATAATATCCATAGTGTTCGTCGCAGCTGTCGTCGCATTGAGATTGATCCTTCCCTGATCATCTCTGTAAAGAGGGGAGCTCACCTCTCTCTTTCATTCCACCTAATTGCTCGGGTTGCGTTTGAGCATTTATATCTGAATATACTGTTCTTTTCCTAAAGAGGAGAGAGAAGAAGATTTAAAAAATTATTTGAATATGAAGAGCTTTCTAGCCCTTTCCTCAGGCAACAATGGAAGGAGGATGAAGCCTAGAGCTATCAATGCTCCCCAGATAAATGCTCCTCCCAGCGCAATTAGGATCTCAGCAGTTCCGATAGCATACGTACTTTCCCTGACAACTCCAGGTATAACCTCGAAGAACGTCGTCTGCGGAACTATGATCAGGAGGTATAGGAGAGTCAGCCCAAAGATCAGTGAGAGGGCTGAAGACGCCATCAAAGATGCTGCCGATTTCCTCGAGAGAGCGATCCCCGCTAAGATCGGAGAGATGACCAGCCCTATGAATGCAGCGGACCAGAATGCGATGGAATATGAGCCATCCAGCATCTTCTTGAACGAAATCCAGGCCATTGGGTCGAAGTAAGCCGAGAGGAATGCCCAGAAGAGCAGAAAAGCGAGAGCCAACGAAGCAGCTATTAGCATCTTTCCATAGTAAGATGTTATGAATCTCCTCTCTTTTTCCCTCCCTTTCATTACTAGAGAACCGAATAAGCCCATCCCAGCAGCCCCGAGAACCAGTGAAGTCGATATGAATATAGCGACCATGTATGAGCCGTGCCATGCAGGGAATGTTTGGATAACCCCGAATACCTGCGAGAGGTTCGAGACTAGCATCAGCTCCACCACTGTCCCTATCATTGTCAATATAATAGCTCCCATAGCTTTCTTCGGCACCCCCTCGGCCTCCTTGCTCTCCTTGACTATAGCATAGATCAGCTCTGCTATCAGAACTACGAACGTTGTCAAATACAAGGCAGCCATCCACGCTATCCTGGAGTCAGGATTGAAGCCGCTGAATATGTAGATGAAGCCGCCTGGATTCGAGAGATCGAGGAGAATGAGGAACCAGGAGGGGATCAGGGTTCCTGCTGCAAACCAAAGGGCAAGCTTTCTGAGGCTCCTGAGTTCCCCATCTCTTCCCTCATATCCAAAGAGTGATGGTGCCAGGGTAACCAATGCTGCTCCAGCTGCAGTCATAGCAAAGAACATATAGCCTGGAACAAGAAATCCCCATGCTATTTCTCCGACCTCCTTTCTACCAAAGCCCACTATTCCAAGAACCAAGCCAACGATGAGGGCTATTAGGCTCAATGTGACCGCAAAGATCCTCTTCAACCCAAACTCACCCCCTCACCACATAGAACTTGGGCTCAGTGCCCAGGTACTCCTTGATCTTCACTGTCTTTGCTGAGGCTATCCTCTTGTTTATCTCGCTGTTCGGATCGTCCAGGTCTCCAAAGACCCTTGCTTCAGCTGGGCAAACTTCGACACAGAACGGCATCTCTCCTTTCGCGATTCTAGCCTTGCAAGCATCCCCTATGCATTTCATTGGCTTCAGCTTGATGGGATGGATCCACCTCGCGTTGTATGGGCAAGCAGTTATACATGCCTTGCATCCGATGCATTTGTCGTAATCTATTTCCACGAAGCCGTTGCTTCTATCGACATGAGAGGCGCCGGTAGGGCACACCTCAACGCATGGAGGTCTCTCGCAGTGCTGGCATGAAAGAAGAATCTGCTCCGGTCTCCCCTGCTCCTTGATCACTATTCTTATGTTAGTCGCCATCGTTCCCCAGAAAATGTTAGGGTTAGGATCTTCCATCAATTCTGGATAGTTGTTGGAAGAACATGCAACAATGCAGGCATAACAACTTATGCACCTAGACTCATCGTAAAGGAAACCATATCTCACCATCATCCTTCACCTCACAGCTTCCTTATCCTGACGGAGCAGTTGGTAGCTCCGTATCCTATGATTGGGTGTAGGGAAACTTTTGCGAGGAATTCTGGGTTCACTCCGTTCGTTGAGAAGTGCCTCATTGCAACGAGCTTCTTCGCCCTTCTCCCTCCTGCCTGGGCCCTAGTGTAGAGAACTCCTTCTCTGACTCTGTTGGTTACCCTCACTTCTGCGATAACCTTTGCTCCAGGCAAGTCTATGCTTTCGATCTCTATCGCATCACCATCGCTTATTCCGAGCCTCGATGCATCCTTGGGGTTCATCCAGACTTTCCTATCTTCAAGAAACTTCGAAGGTTCAAGGATCGTTGCTGTCAGGCTCGTCGTAGGAGATTTGCTATTTACTAGATAGAATTCGTTTGGAGCACTGGGAAGAGTGTAGGCTGGAGGAGAATAGCTCGGGAGAGGGTCTAGTCCAGATGCCAGAGCCGCCAGAGGATATATTTCCACTCTGCCGCTCGGGGTCCCCACTGGAGATTTGTATGGCCTACTGTAGTAGCTCTTCCTCTTCAATAAGTAGAAGCCGTTTGTCTCCAACTCCTGTTTTATTCTGTCCTTGCTCACGTTCCACTTGCTAGAGACGCTGTTCAATATAGCATCTATCACTGAAGGAACGAATTGGGACTCGAACTTAGAATAATCCGCATACTCATCCTTCCACCCTAGGGCATATGCCCTCTCGGGAAAAGCCCTTCTCGCTATCTCGAACATTGCCCAGACCGCCTCTCTAGGATCGCTATCTTCGGGAGGCTCAATCACTTTCCTGGTCATCTGAACGACAGCATGCGGAGTCCACTTTGTGGCGAAAATCTCATCTCTCTCCAGAAACGTGGTATCTGGGAGGATGTAATCGGCGTAGTCCGCATCATCTTGATAGAGCACGTTTATGAAGACGACGAGGTCAAGCTTCTTGTAGGCCTCAATTACCTTCGAAGCGTTCATATCCCTCAGTATGGGAGTCGTTCCGATAACAAAGAGGGCCCTTATGGGATATGGATCGTCTTTGAGTATGGCATCGAGCACGGCATCGAACGTACCGAGGGTCAGCTTGTACTTCAGCTGGTCTACCCTCTTCTGAGTAGAATCTGCGAACATCTCCTGAGGCATAGATGCTCCATATATTGTCTTAGCATAGGTCTTCCCCCCAGATGTAACTAATGTTATTATGCTCGGGATCCCTGCTGATTCCTGGAAGACGAGTCCTCCCATTGCATCGATGTTTCCAACGAGAGCATTCAAGATCAGTATCCCTTTGACCGCATCGTACTCGTTCCCGTTCTTCGCAGCATACCAGGTATCATCTGCAACCCCGCGGTAGAGGGCAAACTCCCTCGCTATCCTCCTTATCGTATCCTCATCTACTCCAGTTATCTTCGATGCATTGCTCGGAGAATACTGAGATGCTCTATCCTTAAGAAGCAGGAAAGCTGTCTTCACGGAAGCTGTTGAGCCATCTGCTAATGTGACATTTCCTTGGTAGTTGAGGTCCGGCTGAGATGCAGATGTATAGGGAACTATGGAAGATGAAGAAGAATCGTAGACCATGTAGGTTGTTGAGCTCCCTCCTTGTTTGACGTCGGCCTCAGTCAGAGGCTTCCCATCCTGCTTTATGAGGAAGGGGGCATTGGTGTACTTCTTGAGGAAGTTCGCGTCATAGAGCCCTTCCTCTATTATAACGTTTATGAGGGAGAGGACGAATGCGGGATCTGTTCCAGGGATTATTGGGATCCACTCAGCGTTCCCGAAGGATATCTCCGGCATTCTAGGATCTACCACAACTATCCTGAGCTTAGAGTTGGAGCGAGCTCTCTGAACTTGCCCCATTATCCCCGTGCTCAGAGACCTTCCTATAAGGAGCAAATAACTCGCATTTTCATAGTCCGGATCCACTAAGTTTGGACCTGCTATTCCGAGAACTTGAGACCTCGCTGCGCTGCCTGCCAGATGGCAGGTGCTGACGTGCGGAATACCGTTCGGCGTCCCGAAGAGATAGGTGAAGAGAGGTATGTAGGAGCTCCAGCAATCGTGGTAAGTTATTGCTATAGACTTGTATCCATACTTTGAAACTATTTCCTTAAGCTTAGAAGCTATCTCGTTCAGCGCCTGGTCCCAGGGGATCTCCTGGAAGCTTCCCTCTCCCCTATTACCAACTCTCTTCATTGGCTTCTTCAACCTCAGCGCATTGTCATAGAGCCATGGGAGCATAGCAGCCCTTCCACACAATCCAGGCTGAGGATGCCCTTCTATTGGGACTGCTGCTACTGGCTTATTATTCAGGATGCCAACCTTGATGCCGCAGGATCCACCGCACATGCCGCAGGAAGTTGCTATGTACGCTGGAAGCGGCTGCGCGGAAGTTGGGGCTTGCTCCGATAAAGCCTCGCTCTCAGTGAGGCTTTCGAGAAGTTTGAGGCCGCCAGACGGGATGGAGAGGGCTAGAGCAGTGAATGCTGCGGTCTTGAGAAAGTCCCTTCTAGTTAACTTTATCTTTTCCTGCTCATTTTTCAAAATTATGTCACCCAATTTACGCTCTTTTCGTAAATAATAGCAAATATAATCTAAAAAAGATCATTATAAAAAATTTTTGCCATAATTTCAAAAACAAACATTAATAAATAAAGGATAGTATAGATTTGCTCCAAGAGAAGAAGTGCGGAAGTGTTATATTGTGAGCGAAGAAAAAGGGCGTAGAAGATTCCTCAAGCCAGTTTCCCTAGCAGAGGCTTTCGAGCTTGCTTCGAGCTCCTTCTCCCTTAGCCTAAGAACCAAAGTCGTCAAGCTCGAAGACGCACTCGGTACGATACTTGCCGAAGATATCTATTCCTCAATGGACATGCCCCCCGAGGACAGAGCTTTCTATGATGGTTTCGCCCTGAGGAGCGAGGATGTTGAGAATGCTTCTTCCTCCGCTCCAGCGGTTCTCACAATCAAGGAGAGAGGGCCGGTTGGGAGGGGGGAGGCTG
>POCB01000303.1 GCA_002899805.1 Fervidicoccus sp. | reverse complement strand
GAAATACAAGGGGGGAGCGGGAAAAGCGATTGAATATTATCAGAAAGCACTGGAACTTCAGCCTCAAGGATGGTTCGCCAGTCGTGCCTTTTTAAATATCGCTTACTGCAAGGAATATACGGGAGAATACCAAATCGCAATATCTCTTTATAAACAAACTTTTGAGAAATACAAAGACCAAAAGCCCCTCGCAACTTTAGGCATAGGCTACTGTTCAATCTTGTTAGGAAAATATAGGGAAGGATTTCGTTATTTAAAGGAATTGCTGGATACTTACGGGGAAAGGCTGCCCAAGGAAATCCTTTTCTCCACTATAGAAGCCATTGCCTTGCCCCTCCCTCCAAATGGACAAAGGTTTTATGAAGAGATGTGGCAGTTGAGGGAGCTTTGTAATTGGGAAAAACTATGGAGCGATGAGGAATTAGGCAAGGTCTCAATGCCTCTTTTCTTCGCCTTTAGCAGGGTTTATTGGATAATCGGTGATTATGAGGAAGCTAAGAGCATCTGGGAGAGGATATCCAATTCACCATCTTTTAATAAAGAGGTTTACACCGCTTCCCTCTTGCTTCTCAAGTTTTCTCCCTACCTGCCTAAAGGGGATAAGCAGGACAAAATCGTAAGGGATAGGGAGCTTTTCTCTATAGGAAACCCTTTTCATTGGGGGCGACCACCTTATAAAGTGGTCTTGGTTTACGATATTCAGGAAACTGACCAACAAACCACTTTAAACGATTGGGAAGCAAGGGATATAATGGCACAGCTTCTCAGGATGTTGTATAAAGGTTTGGGCTTGACGGAGATAGAAAGGGAGATTGGAAACTTTAAGAAGGGAATAGAAGTGAAGGAAGAAGATTTGGGCAAGGAAAACACTTTGATATTGAGTATTGGTTGGGATTCACCGCTATTGAAAAGATTTTTCCATTTCCTTCCCATTAAAAAATTAGAAGCAAATAAGATACAGATAGGAAATAGAATATACCAGGGCGAGGACCTCTTTTTCTTCTTAAATATTAAAAACCCGCTAAATCCCGCTAAGCGATGGTTGTGGATATGGTGCGCAAGTCCTTCCATTCTTGAACATTTCTCCCTCCTTTCCCCTTTGCCTTCCTTCCCTTACTCTCTCCTTGGTTATATCATAGGTAAGGGAGACCCGT
>POCB01000271.1 GCA_002899805.1 Fervidicoccus sp. | reverse complement strand
GAGCGGGAGCAGAGCGGGGAAGAGCAGCCTTTAAACAAGTGGATGAACATAGATGAAAAAGATAGAAGCTACGGTGTCGCTTTCATAAACGATTGCAAATATGGCGGGGATGTTTTAGCTGGCGAGATGAGGTTGAGCATTTTGAGAAGTCCTGTTTACGCGCATCATATTCCTCGGGAATTGGAGGGAAACAAGGATTATCTATATATGGACCAGGGATATCATCGCTTCTCTTACAGGATTTACCCTCACCCTGGAGATTGGCGAGAGGGGAGGGTGGTGCAAGTAGCGGAAGAATTCAATCAGCCCCTTCTATTCACTATTGAACATCCTCACGCTGGCAAACTTCCCCTTTCTTTTTCCTTGATAGAATCGCTCCCCACAAACCTGATTATCTCCGCTTTGAAGATGGGAGAGGAGGAAGAAGCCGTCATCTTTCGTTTATGGGAGAGCCAAGGAAAGAATTGTCAAGCATCTCTTGGGATTCCCTTTCTCAAAACGAAATGGGAGGGAACCCTTGCCCCATTGGAAATAAAGACATTAAAATTATATCCCTCTCTTAAGTGGGAGGAGACAAATCTTTTGGAGGTGTAATGGAGTATGGAAATTAAAATTGAGAAAACAGATAAAGCAGCGAAGATAGCTCTTTTCCTTGATGGAGAAGAGGTAAGCCATCTTTGGGTGATTGATTACGAGATGAGGATAGGTTCTGCTGTTATGAAGATGGGAGGGATAGCCGGTGTTTGGACGGATGAGAAACATCGCTTAAAGGGTTATGCAAGCAAGGTGATGGAGGCTTCTATTAATTATATGAAAGAGGAGGGTTACGATGTCTCGCTTTTGTTCGGAATCCCCAATTTCTACCATCGCTTTGGTTTCGCTACCGTCCTCCCTCGTTATAGAGCGGAGTTAGAGGTTGACAAGCTACCTTCTTCCTCTGGGAACTTTGAGTTGCGGTCTTATGAAGAAAGGTTCAAGGAAGCGGTTTTAGAGATTTACTCGGAAAACAACAAAGTGCGCACGGGGACTCTTCTGCGTTCCCCAACGAAGTGGGAAGGCTTTAGCCACGGAAACGAATGGTCCTCAAAGGCTCTTCCCTATGTTCTTTTGGATGGGGAGGAGGTGATAGCTTATCTCGTTTTTGACAGCGTTGAACC
>POCB01000001.1 GCA_002899805.1 Fervidicoccus sp. | reverse complement strand
ACCATTCACTCTAAACCAAGTATGTTCTTCATGATGTTCAATATGATACTCGAGCTCCTTTCGTCTATAACACTGTAAATCGGCTTAGACGGATAGAGGTCATCGGAAACCACTGTCTCCTTCATGAAAATATCGGAAGTATAGCTTTCATCAATTCTTGAAAGAAGCAATTCTGATAGAGCTCGATCGATTATTCCTATATCCCTTTTAAGCAAAATCAATCCTTTTGCTGCTAAATATGTAGCAGTTGCAATATCTTCGCGAGACATCCAATATGTCTCATAGTTGAGCATTCCCCTCCAATCTCGAGAGTGCTTCACAAGGTTCATATGATCCTCCACACTTCTTGCTCTCAATTTGTATCCAAACTTTTGTGGAAAATCAAACGCTATGCTACCTGGGTCTACGAACGGAGCTAACGGAGCTACAAAGAAATCAAGTTGTTTTTCTTTATCACTAGGCAATTTTTTATAGATTTCAGAAATAAATTTCGGAAGAGAAGAAACTTCCATTAGAGTTTGTCTTGGAAGTCCTACTAGGAAATACAAATCTACTCTCTTTATATTATTATTGATAGAATTGATGATAAAGTTCATCAGAGCCTCATTGCTATATGGCCTTCCGTAGTATTTCCTCGTTTCCTCCGAGTGGGACTCCGGGCTTATCTGAAAATAGACCTCAGCGTCCAAAGAAGATACCTTCTCGATCAACTCTAGAGGGGGAGGAGTGAAAAACTCAAAAAAGATCGCCTGAGTGGATATACGTTCCTCTTTCATCTTCTTCAATAGCATTTCCCATCTGTTTTTTCCCAAAAGTTGAACGTCTCCAACTATGAAAACTGGAATTTTCAGGTGCTCTGTTATGCTCCTAACCTCTTCGATTACCGCTGAAGGTGATTTGATAGCAAGAGATTTCCTTCTGAAGTATTTCGCGTAAGCATAGCTTGAACCTCCGCAAGCTAAACAATTGAATCGGCACCCTTTGAATAATATTACAGCTCCAATGGGATGCTCTATAAAATCAGAAAATGGGATCCACCAGAGGGGTTCTGAAGAGTAAGAAAGGTTTTTGAAAATGTTGTAGTAATCTATTTTCAGATCGCTCAAATCTTCTGGTATATAGGAAAAGTTGTTAACTTTTATTTTTCCTCCATCTCTATAAACTAAGTTTGGTATTTTTTCCATTTTTTCTGGATTCATCTGGCTTTCGAGAACCTTTTCGAAAAGCTCTTCGGTCGTATCCCCCAGCAAAATCATATCGATCCACTTGTAATTTTCCATTATTTCATTGTAGAATATTGTTGCTGAAAATCCTCCAAGCATTAAGGGTATTTCCGGCCTTTCTTCTTTGATTACTTTAGCAAGCTCTATAGCACCGCTCGCATGAACCATCCAGTGCAGATCGATGCCTATTAATTTCGCATCTATTTTCCTAACATATTCTCTCAATTTGAAAGAGGGATCCATTATCATCCTTGCTGCTAGGTTGAATATTTCTACCCTGAATCCTTTCTTTGATAAGTGACTGTAGATCGAAAGGAATCCATAGGGGTACATATCGAATAAAGGGGTAGATGGAATAACATCACTTATCGGTCCATATTTTCTCTTTTCCTCCCTAAATTGCAAATAACTGGGGGGATGAATGAGTATGAGATCGCTCATTACTTATTTTCCTCTTTTGATAGCTTATCTATTAGATCATTTATTCTGATATTAATCTTTTCTTTTAAAATTAATTCAATTAAATTCAAAATATTTTCATTTCCTGAGTATTTGGCGAGAGACCTAAGTTTCTCGTATAGCGCATCCTTAGGAAGTGTTTTTGAAGGATCTCCGAGCGGGATCTCTTCGTGCTCCTCTAAAACCTCGCCAGTCTTCATCGTTACCCTGATGGTTACTGGATGTTTCTTCGGAAAGCTCATAGTATAGTCTTCGCGTATATTAACTTTAACTTTCTTCTCAAGTTCTCTAACTAGGGGATCTGAAAGTGATTCGGAAATCTCCTTTAGTCCTATCCATTTTTTCACAAGAGATGCAGCGGTGAGGAAAGATAAGCTGAACATAGCTTCTTCTATTGTCGTTGGAAAAGTTATGTCCGCCACTTGAGCTGCTTCCTCAAATACTTCTAGCTGAATGCTTTCTATGAGTGCAGGATCCACCTTCTCGCTGAGTTTAATAGCAGCCTGTATCGTTGTGTGGCTATTTCTACATGTTGGGAATATCTTATAACCGACTCTTAATATCGCTGGAGTTTTACTCTCATCATCTTCTATATTATCGCATTGTTTGGTCAGTGAAGAGCATATTTTGCTTTCAACAGCCTCAATGTCTTTTACCAAACCTGTAAAAGCTTGACTAGTGAGGTAAGAATAATAACCAATTAAGCTAGCATGAGAAGGGCTTAGAGGTTTAACTGAGACAAGTTTATTCACTAATGGCATGAGTCCTCCTGCATAAGTAGTGGCAATCAAAACAGCATTGGTTATCCTCTCTTCGTTTCCCTCTTCCATCCATACGAGCATGGCTCCAATAGCAATGCCGGCAACTGTGGAAGTATTATGCCAGGTCCTGTAGTGCGACCTTCCAAGCCATCTCCCAATATGTTCTGCTAGTTGATACCCGTAGATGATTCCAGTAGTAATATCTTCTAACGTCAAATCATTCTTTTCCCCAAGAAGAAGTGCCGAAGGAATTATGGAAGCTCCAGGATGTAACATGCCCATAGGAAGCCAATCATCTAGCTCCAAAGCATGTGCAGCAAATGAATTAATGAATAAAGCATTTATAGCATCCGACTTCAATATACTTTCACCGAATATAGAGAATTTTCCTGTTGTTTTTCCCTCTAAGATAGATGCTCTCAGTTTCTTCACTCTAGTGTCTATACTGTGAGATGCCATGGCTATAGAGATGGTATCTATAAGAGAGTTGAGAGCTGCTGTATGTTCCGCATAATTGGCCTTCTCTGCAACTTCTGAAGCGTCCATTAAAAAATCATTCAATCTGCTCTTCACGAATTCCACGCTCCCAAAGAACGAATTAAAATAAAGTGTTTTGAGGTTAATATCATTCAAAAAAATACTTTCGGACAACTACTTATTTAAAGCGATCAACAGAAAAATAAAGTGCTGGGAAAGGGGAAATGTCGTATTATGAAAAAATTGTGGAAGGCGAGCTGAAGTCTCCATCCGTCTTCAGAGAAAAATACAAACTTTATCCAGAGTATACGCCAGAGCGTCTTCCGCATAGGGAGAGACAACTCAGAGAACTTGCTCAGAGGTTCAGAGGACTTCTCGCCTCACCTGGAAAAGAGATGCTGAGAGTTGTTCTGGCGGGTTCATATGGAACAGGAAAAACTGTAACGGCTAAGGTATTTGGTTCGGCAATTGTCTCTCTTGCGAAAAAGAAAGGGATAAACCTAAAGTACGTGCATGTAAATTGCTTTAAATCGAGGACACTACCCCAGGTGATCCATGCTATCTCCTCCGGACTCGGTATTCCGTTACCACAGAGAGGTTTGAGCGTCCAAGAGCTATTGAATGGGCTTCTTGAAGACATTGAGAGGAAGAACATTTATGCATTGATAGCCCTAGACGAGTTCGATTACTTCATGGTTTCTAATTCAATGACCAATCCCCTCTACACGCTCGTGAGGTTATATGATGATTACTCTCTCGAAAAGAAGAGGATCAATTACTTATTTATAGTGAGAGATCAAGGAGCTCTCGAGCTTGGAGGCGAGGCTTCTAGCTCTTATTTTGTGAGAGATGTCATCACCTTCCCACCGTACAGATCTACTGAGATCTACGATATACTTCGGGATAGAGCACAAGAAGCACTTTATCCGGGTGTCATCTCCGAGGAAGGGTTGAGTTATATCTCCATTCTAGAAGGTTACGACAAAGGTGGCTCGGGAAGTGCAAGGACTGCACTGGAAATCCTTGTAAGAGCTGGTGAAAGTGCCGATGTTGAGAAGAGGGGAAGCATAACGATCGATGATATTCGCAAAGCTCAGGTCATTGTGAAACCGGAAACTGCCCTTCTTCAGGATCATTTGGAATCCCTGGAGACACATGAGCTCTTAATATTTCTCTCAATCATTAAGGCGCTGAAGCGGACAGAAGAAGGGTTCGTAAGGATGGGAGAGGTTGAGAAAATCTACAGACAAATATGTGAAAATTACAGAGAGAAAGCGAGAAAGCATACTCAGCTATATACATACATTATGAAGATGAAGAATATGGGTATAATCTCAGCGAGAAATAGTGGCAAAGGGTATAGAGGGAAAAGCACCCTTCTTGGGATAAACGGAGGTCCGTTAGATGAATTTGAAAAACACACAGAAGAGCTGCTTGCAAGGAGAGGTAAATGAGGATAACAACTACAAGCCTGTAGTGATCCGACATGAGTGTATTGCTCACCAGTAGAGGAAGATACAAGATACTGAAGGTTATCTACGACTATGGGGAAGTCAATATCTCGAGAATCGCCAGAGAGACTGGGCTAAATTATTCTTATGTTAGAAAATATTTAAACGAGTTGAAAAGTGCAGGTATTGTAAACGAGAGGATTTTCGGAAGAGCGAAAATGTACTCAATAAATTATACTAGCTCAAAAGCATTACTAGTTAGAGACCTCCTCAAAGTTCTCGATGAAGTAGAATCTTAATGAAATTATAAAATTCTTAAGGAATATTGATGGATATAGGAGGCAGCTCGGTTGGGAAAGAAATTCGTTATATTGGATGGATACACAGATGAGCCTGCAGGTCTTGGAGTACCCCCATACATAGACGTTTACCCCAGATATATTGCTGGTGCCATATGGGACGTTGACCGCGAATCCAAGATAATTTATTATACCATCGATGAAGTTAGAAGCGATCCGTCAGCATTCTTCAGAGATGCTGCCTCTTCTAATATGGTAATTGTTGTTGCCGGTGTTGTAGTTCCGGGAAAGTACATAGGGGGTAGGCCAATTTCTCCTGAAGAGGTCGAAAGAATTGGAAGGATGTTGAGCAATGTTTTTACTGTACTTGCCGGCCCAGCAGCTAGGTTTGGTATGGGCGAAGAAGGAGGCAAACCGGCAATTTCCCCTTCTAGGTTCAGAGGAATATATGATGCGGTAGTCAGTGGGGATCCGGAAATATACGTAAAAGATGTTCTACTCAAAGGAGAAGAAAAAGCAGAGGAATGGATCAGAAGAAAAGACTATAGTGAAATAGATAGATTCGCGATTTTAGGCTCAAAGATAGTGAAACAGCATCCTAACTATAATTACAACCTCACAGCAGAAATAGAAACCTACCGAGGTTGCAGCAGGTGGGTTGTTGGAGGTTGCTCTTTTTGCATAGAACCTCTCTATGGTAAACCAATTTCCAGAGATCCCAGAAGCGTAATTCTTGAGGTTTCAGCCCTATACGAGGAGGGCGTCAGAAGTTTCAGAATCGGAAGACAGCCCGATATATTAGTCTATGGTTCAGAGGAACTAGGGAAAAAAGAAAACCCGAAGCCTAATCCCGAGTTCATAGAAAATTTATTCAGGGAATTGAGAGAAAAAATAGGCAATTCTATTTTACACGTTGACAATGCGAACCCAGCAGTGATCTCTGCTTATCCAGAGGAATCGAAAAAAGCAATACTCGCTATCGTGAAATATCATTCCCCCGGAGACGTCCTTGCCTTCGGTCTAGAGAGTGCAGATGATAAAGTTGTAAAAATTAATAACTTAAATGTAACTTTTGATGAAGCATTGAGAGCTGTGGAAATAGTAAATGAAGTTGGAAAAGGAATTGGTTATAATGGTCTACCTCACATACTTCCAGGCATCAACTTTATTTTGGGACTTCCTGGAGAGACTTCTAGGACATATGAAAAAAACCTGGAGTTTCTAGATGAAATACTGAAGAGGAAGCTATTAGTGAGAAGAATAAATATAAGGAAAGTTCTTGTTCTTCCAAACACGAGGGTAAGTGTGATTTGGAAAGAGACACTCCTTGAGAAAAACAAAGATAGAGCTAAGAATTTTATCTGGATTGTCAGACACAGATATGATCCTTTATTTTTGAGAAGTGTAGTTCCTCCAGGCACTATTCTCAAAGACCTATATGTTGAAAAAGTCGGTGGGAACAATTATACATATGCGAGACAGCTAGGTAGCTACCCTTTGATCGTTGAACTAGAAGGAAAATTCGACCCCCCTTGCGTTCTAGATGCCAGAGTCATCGGATACAAAGGAAGGAGCGTTAAAGGAGTTCCCCTTAATTCGTGCAGGAGTTCTTGATCACCTCATTTCAATTGCTATACCTTTCTTGTTAGCTTTTATTGGAAAGCTTCTTAAGAGCAAATGACATGATCCCTTTCGCAAGAGCGTCTCCAATTCCTTCGACTCTTTTTAACCTTTCTTCTCCGGCCTTAGCTATGTCATCGATGGTTCTGAAGCCAGCATTGTAGAGTCTTCTAGCTCTGACTCTTCCTATATTTGGAATGCTTGCGAGCTCTACAAGCTCTCTTTTCACTCCTTTTTCGACTCTTACTGCCAATTCGTCGAGCAAACTCAGGTACAATTTAGCTCCCGGAACTATTTCTGCAAGCCTCCTTATCGCATATGCTATCCAGCTAGCCGATTCAATGAAACTGTATATATCGCCCGGACCAAGATCATATTTATCGCATATTTCCTGCTCTGGAACTTCGTTTATCCAATCGAGCAGGAAGAAGGCAGTTTTCAATTCCGCTAAAGCTTCCTCATATTCTATGTCTCTATCCTGAAGACCTAGCAACATTTCGGGCAAATACTGCATCAATGAATCATCTAGGCTCACCATCTCTCTGCTCTTCAATCTGAGCTTTGGCATATCTGGGGACGATGCTATCAAGTGCATTATCGAAAATTCGGTTGGACGTTTTCCCTTTGTGAAGGCCCTCATAGTATAGAGAGCTGTGAGAGGGTCTATATAGAGCTCTGCAACATACTTGCCTAGCTCCGTGGGGAGATAGGTTCCTCCTGTAGCTATCACGAAGTTTCCTTCGATGAGCATTTTGAGGGAATCTTCAACGAGTTCCTTCAGTTTTTTCTCGCTCGTCTGTCTGAACAGAAGAAGCTTTTCTAAATATCTTTCTATTCCTTCTTCATTTACACCGTTGAATGTCACTAAATACGAAAGGAGATAAGTTCTGAATTTGAGGGGAGATCCCATTTTCGACCTTATTTTTTCTGGGGAACCATTTATGTAGGTTTTGAAGAGATCTTCTACTTCATAAGTGCTTCTAGCAATGAGAATTGCTTCTCCATACTCATCGAACCCCGGTCTTCCAGCTCTGCCGGCAAATTGTTTATATTCAAGAACTTTAATAGGTTCGCTACCTTCTCCAGCTACATATCGCTCAGAACTCTCTATTATAACTCTCCTTGCCGGTAAATTCACACCCGCCGCAAGAGTGGGAGTTGCCACTATAACTTTCAGAATTCCATTTCTGAATGCTTTCTCGATCTCTCTCCTCTGCTCAACAGTCAAACCCGCATGATGATATGAGACCCCCGAACTGATCAATTGAGAGAGTTCTTCATTCAGGCTTGAGACCTCACTCGAGTTTCTCATCTTTTCCGAGAGTTCTTCAGCACCTTCTACAGGATCCAATTCCAATCTATCTGCCAATATCTTGGAAAGGGAGACAGCCCTTCTGCGACTATTGACGAAGACTAGAGCCTGGCCTCCATCTGTAATTGTATCATTGACTAGATCGAGTATCGGAGAAGAATACTTCGTGTTGATTTTCTCGACATCGCCATCTCTGTAGATGACTTTACCGCGAAAGAAGACTCCTTCTCTGAGGGGGACTGGCCTCCAATTGCTCTCCACCAGCTCCGCCTCGATCCATGAAGCTATTTCCTCAGAGTTTCCAACTGTCGCAGAGAGGGCAAAAAGCTGAGAATTGGGTATCATTAGCTTGAGATTCGCTATCAAGCTTTCTAGGACGGGACCCCTCTTTTCATCATCTAGGTAATGAATTTCATCGATTATTAGAAGTGAGACTTTTTCCAACCAGTTGGGGCGATGTCTGACGAGACTATCCATTTTTTCATAGGTAGTGCATATTATGTCGTAGCGTTCTAGCCTTGGTTCATCCGAATCATAATTTCCCACTGTTAGTATCGTCCTCAGATTAAGATCTCCATAGTATAATGTGAAATCTCTGAACTTTTCATCGGCAAGTGCTTTTAGAGGACTAAGATAAACAACCTTTCCTTTTCCCTTCATGACAGTATCTATAGCGAGGAGTTCAGCTAAGAAAGTCTTCCCAGATGCTGTTTGAGTGACCATCAGTATATTTTTCCCTTCGAAGAGTCCTTTCTTGATCGCTTCCTCTTGAGGAGGATACAGTTCCCTGAGCCCCCTTCCTGCTATCTTTTTCTTGAGAACGCTATGAAGAGGTAGTTCAGAAAAAAGCATTTAGAATCACCGGAAAGGCTCATGCCTTTGCATAACAACCCATCTTTTTCTCCGTGATTATCCCTTCTCTGTACATTCTCCTTATTATTTCCTCGAGCTCTTTTTCAGTAATTCCCTCATGTCGTACTCTCTCGTAAATTTCTTTGATGGTAGCACACTCCGCTCCTGTCTCATTGGTTATTTCTACTATCTTATCTTCAACCAGTATAAATTTCTCCTTCTTAGTCTTCGGTAGGCCAACCATCAAAGCATCAATATCTATAACCCCAGTATCGCTTTGATACCCTACTTGAGTGAGAAAAACTTTCATTAATCTTATTGCTTCATAGGCATCTTCTTCTGTAACTTCTGTTCTCAGTCCCATCTTAGCATGGGCTTCTGCTAGCCTTATTAGAGCCTCAAGCTGTCTGGGTGTAATGGACACCACTCCCGGCTGTGCTTCACTACCCATTCTTCTCATCTCAACGAAGAAGTTCATAAGTACCTTATTCGCCTCATCAGTGAGCACAGGCTTAACGTATCTCCTGGCATAGCTAATATACTTCTTGAGTAAGTCGAGTGGTATTTCAGGCTGTACCATTTCTGCTTCTCTGTGAACTTGCAACATGTGCCTGGCAAGCAGAGAGTCATAAGCAGTTGAGGGTTTATCTTTCAAAATGAATATTAGATCAAATCTACTGAGTATTGTAACCGGAAGGTTTATGTTATCTGTAACGGTTTTTTCGGGTATGTATCTTCCAAATTTTGGATTTCCAGCAGCAACAACAGATGCCCTCGCATTCAGCCTAGCAACTATGCCAGCCTTAGCAACACTCACCGTGTTATGAAGAATTAGTCCCCCAGAGATGAATCTTCTCGTGGGTTCTACAGTCAGATCGTAGACCCATTCTTCACCACTATTTTGTAATTCTTCAATGCTTTCAATACTATGCCAAGAAACCATGTTAAGCCTTTCAACCTGATCCAGAACTCTCTTTTTTTCATCATTCTCTGGCATATTCTCCCTACATGACCCTATGAGTAATGATATCTCTTCTCTAAGCGGTGTGTAAGGAGGAGGACACTTTATCGATGTCATTAGCTTCCTGTAAATTTTCAGTAACAAATGTTCGGGGAATTGTGTACTATCTCCATTATTGGGAGCTCCAGGAACAATGAGTCCTTTCTTCAATTGGTCTGCCCTTACTATATCTATTCCTCTTTCACTCAGCACGAAAACTGGATGCTCTGGAGTTACAGTTACCTCGTATCCATTAGAATATTTAATTCTGTAAAACTTGTTTGGAGCTTTGTGTTTGCTTATGAGCGTTGGTCGAACCGTAAAAACTTCTTTGAAATCTGTCGTCTTTACTTCAATCCAATCTGGTATCTTTTCCAAATAAACTGTATCACCTATAGTTTTCACAGAACCCTTTCTCATCAGCTCTTCTACGAAATCACCAATCTTGATCCAACCCATTTCAGCAAGCTCTAACATCGAGCTTTCATGATAGCTCTGTTGTTCCATCGCTTCATGGATAGCTACCCTATCTTCTTCTCTCATTTTATCGATTTCATCTATCAGAGCAACTCCTCCATCAGCCAGAACCATCGCTCCAGCCTCAAGATAGAAGTCTCCTGTTCTCTTATCCCTTATTACGGCAGCAGTGAGTCCGGCAGCTGAAGAACCCTTACCCGTTGTATATACAGCTCTGGGGGCAAGCCTACTTACATACTGCAGGAGTTGGCTTTTAGCTGTACCTGGGTCTCCGATAAGAAGTATGTGTATATCACCTCTTATTCTCATCTTATCACGTGTTTCCTTCGGAACACCTCCGAACAATGCCAAAGCAATTGCTTCCTTTTCGTCCCAATGATTGTATATGGCGGGGGCAATGCTAGCAATTATCTTCTTTCTGATCCAGGGATCCTTTGAAAGCTCAATTATCTTCTCCTCATCTTCTCTTGTTATATCAACTTCCTCCAATGTTTTTTGACTTACCAAGATATTGTTTGCTTCAAGTTCAAGGTCATATAGCGTCTTGTTCTTTTCTTTTGGCGGCACAACCCTTAGAATACCGATAACAGTTATTCGGTCACCAGGTCGTGCCAGATCCACAAGATCTCTGGTTAAAGTGACGTCTATGCTCCTTGGTATCTGTCCAGGTGGGATCTCTTCGGGCCTCTCTTGAACTACAACTCTTTGCCAATCTATATAAACACTCTTTTCTGGTATTAGTTTGAATGTTCCTCCCCTACCGCAGATAGGGCAAGTTTGCGGATATTCGATTATATCTCCCAGTTCCCCCTGATCCTCAGGAGGCCAAAAGAATTCAGCTCCACATTCCCTTACAGAATCTTTTTCACTCTCTTCGTTTTTCACCCCTTTTCTAGAAACTGTTACATGCTTTATACTGGCCCTTACCATCTTCTGCTTTACTGGTGATACTCTGACAAGGATCCCTTCCAGAGATATAAGTGTATTCACGTGCTCGCTTCTGATGCTTCTAATTGATACATTCTCAGGAAGATTTGCGATTCTGACGAAAAAGTTTTTCCTTTCCTCAACATAAGAAGGATTTACCTCGCTCACTACATTTTTTAAGGCCGTGTTGAATTCGCTCAGAGCTTCGTCGGGAGATCTGAGAACATAGTATGCAAGCAAATCGTCCATATAATGCAAATCACTCCAGTCCACCTGGAGAGAAGTTGACCCATTGAAAATCATTTGCTTTATTCTCGAAATGTACTTCTTTTCTTCTCCTTCTCTGGAAAAATTGATGAGAAAGTCTCGAAATTTCTCCACGTTATCTGCCTGTCTCAAATCAACTTTCATACGGCTCTCCGTCAAGTACCAAGCACCTCCTTCCACTTTCTTAAATCTTCATAGAAACGTTGGATGAGTACAAGCTCTTCTGGTGTAGCTTTCAGCTGTAATGAGGGAAGATCTACACCGAAAATTAATAGGGATTCTACTAGTAATGAAAGTCTACGGGTCATTATCTTATTCAAGGATTCTGCTACCTTTTTCTTTTCCTGAATATAATTCGGATCTGGATTAGTTTTTAACAGTTTCTCTAAGTGGTGAAGATGTTCTGAGCATATCCAATAGAAATTATTGGGTAACTGCTCGAGGTCTTTTGGGGTCCTCATTTTCATAGTTTTGTACTCAATTTTCATCAGTTCGTCTATAGAAAACTCGTTCCATTTTCTCTGAACTATTCCTTTTTCTTCCAATGTGTTAGCAAGCCAGCGAGGAAGTTCTATTTCCTCCCCTTTCTTAACGTTGATCGTTGACCCGCTCGGGAGTTTAATTGTCTCAGCCTCCGAAACGACGACTACCTTCACTGGAGTTCTCTCAAAAGCCTCTTTCAGCAATTCCATTTCTTCAAGCATCTAAATGCACCAGTGAAAATGGAAAATATTTCTTTAGTCTATAACTATTTAAGAAGGAACATATTATTATGTTTATTATCAGACATGTAGTTCTATTTAGGTGGTAAGATTTGCTACGCACCGATGAGTACCTGCTCTGGGCAGAGAAGTACAGACCTAAATCACTAAAAGAAATCGTGAACCAAGAAGACATTGTTGTAAGGCTAAAGAAATTCATCCAGGAAAAAAATGTCCCTCATATGCTCTTCACTGGTCCGCCTGGAACTGGAAAGACCACAGCTGCGCTTGCTTTTGCTCATGATCTGTATGGAGATAACTATCAACAATACGTTCTCGAAATGAATGCTTCTGATGAAAGGGGAATAGATGACATACGAACAAAGGTCAAGGAATTTGCAAGAGCGAGAGTAGTTGGAACAGTACCCTTCAAACTTATAATATTAGATGAGGCTGACAACATGACAGCTGATGCGCAGCAAGCACTCAGAAGAATGATGGAAAACTTTACTGCTACTAGCAGATTTATACTGATAGCCAACTACGCAAGCAAGATAATCGAACCCATTCAATCCAGGACGGCTCTTTTCAGATTTACGCCACTTAGTAAAAACGATGTAATTGAGAGACTCAAATTAATAGCTAACAAAGAGGGGGTCAAATTCGAAGAAGAAGCTTTAGAAACCATCTACGAAATAAGCGAGGGAGATATGAGGAAAGCTATAAACTTGCTGCAGTCTTCTAGTGCTGTTGGAAAAGTAACTGCAGATGTTGTCTACAAAGTTATAGGGCTCGCGCAACCTAAGGAAATAAGAGATATGGTATCTTTGGCACTGGAAGGAAAATTCAATGCTGCGAGAGAGAAACTTAGAAAGTTGATGATAGAGTACGGTTTGAGTGGGGTAGACATAATCAAACAGATCCATAAGGAAATATTCGGTAACAACCTCCAGCTTTCTGAAGAGACCAGGCTCCTTATAGCAGATTATACAGGAGAGGTCCTTTTCAGAATGGTTGAAGGGGCAGATGATGAGATACAGTTGAATAGCTTCCTAGCTTGGCTTGTTCTATTAGGAAGAAGAATCACACAGGAATGATGGTAATGGAAGCGAAGAGCTACACTCCATGGATAATTAAGTACAGACCGAAGAAAATCTCTGACTACATCGACCAGGATGAAGCTAAGACGATATTGTTGACTTGGATAAAATCCTGGGAAAGAGGGACCCCTACAAAAAAAAGTGCGCTCATGTACGGACCTCCAGGAGTCGGGAAAACCTCTCTCGTTGAGGCGATAGCAGGAGAATTTGGATATGAAATAGTTGAGACTAATGCTAGTGACTTCAGAAGGAAGGACGATATTGAGAGAAGAATAAAGCCAGCGGCTACCAAAACCACTCTTTCTGGAAAGAGGAGAATAATACTGATAGATGAAGTTGATGGGTTATCAGGTACTGCCGATAAAGGAGGAATTGAGAGTCTATTTGAGCTAGTTTCTATAACTCGGCACCCCATAATAATGACTGCCAACAATCCATTCCACCCTGATTTGAGAATACTCAGGGATGTTTCGGTTATGATAGAATTGAAAAAAATGCATCAAAGAGATGTGGTCAAGGTACTGAAAGGAATTTGTGAAAAGGAAAAAGTCCTTTGTGAAGATGAAGCTTTGAAGATCATACATAGCAAAAATGAAGGAGATCTCAGGTCTTCTATAAATGATCTTCAGAGTATTGCTGAAAGCTTTGGGAGAGTTACTGTAGATCTTGCAAACCAGCTGGTTTATTATAGGGATAGGGAAATAAACCCATTTGATACTCTGAGAACTATCTTCACCTCAAAATATTCTTGGCAAAGCAAACAGGCAATTTCTCATTCGCAGGTTGATCCAGACACTCTCATTGAATGGTTGTCTGAAAATATACCGCTCCAGCTCAGCGAGCCGGAAGATGTTTATCTAGCATTCCAAGCTCTCTCTAGAGCAGACATCTACAAGGGGATGATGAAGAAAACACAGAACTACGACTTTCTAGCATATGTCATAGATATGATTGGTCCTGGTATATCGCTCTCAAGGAAGAAGACAAAATTCAAGTGGATCAAGTATGAATATCCGAAGAGGATCAAGCTTATGGGAGAAACGAAAAAAGCCAGAGAACTTTTGAATTCTGCATCTCAAAAAATAGCTAAAAAAATGCATTGCTCAAGCTCTACAGCCAAAAGCGAGTTCATTCCAGCGCTCAGAGCGATGTATCGGACAAACAAAAGTGAAGCTGAAAAAATTATGAGAAGTTTGATGCTTGAAGATAACGAGATAAAGATCATTCTAGGAAGCTCAACTGGCGAAAAAGAAAGTTCGGGAGAAGCTATGGATCCCAAGCAGCAGAAAGAAAGTCAAAAAGGTTCAGAAGAAGTTCAGAGGAAGAGGAAAACATCGAAGAAATGATCATCTCCATTATTTTTTCTAGGGTATATGTCTGTTTATGGTAGTAATTTGTCATCACTCTCATAAGAATGAGATTCTCTGCCTCAGCCTCTCCGCCAGGCCATCCATTCAAATTATCTTGAAAAGAAAGTTCACTTTCATAATTTCGCAGGAATGAGATTAATCTTCTTACGAAGTGAAATGGGAAAGATTGAGCCCTCACTATGAGAATAAGAAAATCATCGAATTCTTTCAATTCAATTTTAAGTATTACTCTCGAAAAATAATATTTTCCAAACCGATCAAGCTTGAAATTTCTGTAAAAAGGAGAAAGCGTCTTTAAAGAGAGAACCTGGTTGACCACTTTTTTTAGTTCTTCCAATTGAGAACGGTAGTTTTTCTTTTTGTCTATGTAGATATACTCTCTCCATAGAGCCCAGTACCTTATCTTGAAATCTGGGGGAAGCGAATCTCTGTATCCCCAAACATAAACATCATTGCATTTATCTTCAATAACTTTCATAGCTCTTTCGGGGAAGCATTTCTCAGGTAAAGAAAGAGATATGATTTGTCCTATAGCACTGACCCCTCTGTCAGTTCTCCCTCCATGACTGTAGGTGATTTTTGAGATTTCATCAAAGCAAGAGGCATCTGCTAAAGCTGAGAGCACACAACCCTCAATTGTTTCGATTCCTGGCTGAATTTGGAAGCCATGATACCTTTTTCCGTTGTATGCCAAAGTAAAATAAGAGACCTCCCTCATACTATTTCCCGTTTTTCGATCAACTCTATAGCTTGTAGTAGCTTCTCCAGGTGCCCCCTTTCTACATGAGGCATTGTTACAACTCGTATACCATTGCATTTTACCCCTTTGTAAACGTAGAGCTTCTTTTTTGCTAGCTCGCTAACCAAAAAGGAGCTATCAATTATTCCTTCGGTACTAAGGCAACCAATTGGAACTTCTGGGTTGTTAACTTTCTTGGCAATTCCTCTCCTTTCAGCTTCATCTAAAAACCAGATAGTATTTTCATATGCCTTTTTGGCAATCTTTGAAAGACCTTCCTCACCATAATAACTTAATGTAGCAAGAGCCGCGGCCGTAGAAAAGCCAGGTCTTGTTCCAAGAAGACCGAATTGTTTACCAGCCATTAAAATAGAGTGGATCGACCAGTTCTTTGGGAACAAATATCATGCCGGATGGTATTGGTGCACCCAGAAATTTGTGAAAATCTACACTAATAGTGAACTCGATATCACGCTTTAAGAGATAGCTTATGATGCTGAGATATTTCTCAGGATTAATAAATGGGAATGTAAAACCGCCGAAAGCGGCATCGATATGAAGTGGTACACCTTCAAGATTGTCAATGACGTCTCTTGGGTCATCAACCCCTCCAAGTTCTGTAGTCCCCATCGTGAGAACTATGGCAGCATTTGTACTAGGGAACTTTTTCTTGAAATCTGTTGGAGAGATTTTTCCTGAATGGTAGGTAGATATTTTTTCACTTTCAATTGAGAGGATCTTGGCAGCTTTAGAAATACTATAGTGAGCAGTATCGGGAAAAAGAACCTTCTTTGTTCCTAAAGTTTCCCTGAACAGAAAAAGAGCCAGAATATTCGATTCAGTACCACCGCTTGTAACTATTCCTTTCATATCCTGAGGGAGATGAAGAATTTCTTTTGTTATATTTTCGAGCTTTTCAGTGATGATTTGGAGACTACGGAACAAAGATGGATCCCCTAAATTCTTCGATATGAAATGATTGACTACTTTCAATACTTCAGGGGGCGGTGGTGTCGTCATTGAGCCGAGAACTTCACCGGACTCATGCTTTGGGTCTTCAAATGAAGAGGAAAAAATTAAGCTCAGTATCTCTTCGAACAATCCTAATCATCTCTGAGTTTTTTATCATTATTAGAAATACAAGGAGTAAAAAATTATAAAGTTCTTATTGAAAGGTGAGGCAGAAGCACTTGAAGTATACCTATTCCTAAGATGAATAGAAGTGTAGCTACGATTATGTATGTGATTCTGAACTTCAATACACCTTCTTTCTCTCCTTTTTCCGAGAAGAGGACCGAAATCAACCTACCGTAATAATAGCTAGATATACCACTATTTATTATTGCGATCATCACAAGTAGAAAGCTATAGGATACTGCTGATTCGAACAAATAAAGTTTCCCCCAGAACCCCACTAATGGTGGAAGACCGAGAAGACTGAGAAGGAAAATGGCTAACGAAGCAGCACTGATGGAATCAGTTTTGAATATGCCTCTTAGCTTTTCATCCATAGCAGCAGTTCCCATTTCTCCAGAGAACAAATATGACGCAGACTTTGCCAGGCTGTACCCAATCGTTTGAATTGATATACCACTCGAAGCAAGGTAAACTAGTTCCTGGTTTCCAATTGAAGCTCCATATAGCATTCCAACGATTCCTACCATTATATAACCTACTTGTGCAATGCTACTATATGCTAAGATTCTTGGAAGCAACCTCGTTGTCAAAGCTGCAATGTTGCCAAAAGTCATGGTGAGAATGCTCATAACAGCAATGAAATCTATGAGTTGTTCGCTAGGGCCAACGTAAAACATGTAATAAATCATCCTAGCAAAACCCAATATAGCTCCTACCTTTGCTACACCTGTTATCAGTGCAATTGCTCTCCCCTCGGCAAATGTATATACATCCGGCATCCACCAATGGAATGGAAATACGCCAAGCTTGAATCCTACACCGGCTAGTAAGAAGGCTGATGCGAGGAGGAAAAGCTTTCCACTACCATACCAATTTGATGAATAGATATTATCGCCCGGAAGATATGCTCCGGTACCCAACCACATAACGATAAAGAGAGTGGAAAGAGTACCCATGATAGCATATTTAAGAGCTGCATCAGATGTTTCTTTTGTCTTGAAAGCTCCAACTGCTGCATATGAGGATATACTAAGCATCAACCATGAGGAAATGAAGAGAGCGATGGATGAGGTCGTAGCAAGGAGAAAGCTAGCAAGTATGGCTAAAAAGCCTGCTGCGCTTAGTATTGAGACCATCTGCAAGTTTTCCTCACTGACATAGAGTGATGCAAGATATAATTGTAGGACAAATGAAGCGACCAGAATTGGGACCGTTGAAAAACCGTCATAGATGAGAAGATTATTCAGTGCTGAAGAATACTGTGCGGTAAGAGCCAGATATGCCACATAAGCTATACCAATGAGTTCGGCGATTCCGAAAGTCAGCGAGATTACAGCAACAGTTCTTTTCTTCACGTTAAACAAGAAAACTATCAACAATATGAGAGAAGAGGCTACTATTGGGATTCCTACCACAAACATTGCTAGAGCATCATTTAGTCCAACCATCTCAACACACCTCATATGAACAGTAGTACCAAAATTACGATGATAATGCCGGTCACAAAATACAGAACATAGGAATAAAGATCTCCACTTATTGGTTTCCTAAAGTACTTGCTTAAATTGGATGTTAGCTTTGGAAGACCGTAGTTTATTCCCAAGTCCAAACCCCTTTCTACAAATCTATACGTCAATTCTCCGAGCTTCAAGAATGCAACACCAATGTTATAGAATAGAATATTGATGAGCCACCTATCCCTGAGGAAATCATTAAGTTCTGGCATGCTAGATATCACCTTTTTAGAATCAATGAATTTAAATTGATACGATAACGAAGAGAGAAGAATGCCTATCAAAACGAGAGAAATTGAAGAAACGATTACCGTTAATTCTTCGCCTGTCATTCCTTTTATAGGCTCTAAAAATGAATAAGATAAAAACTCGAACAGCTTTTCACCAAATAGAGGCCATAAAATCCCAAGCCCGATTGAGAGAATAGCCAGAATTCCGTAGGTAGATAGAACATAAACTGGAGGTTCGTGAGGTTCCTCTTCTTTAGCAGGGTATCGATGACTATAGAGAAGATATCTCGTGGAATAAAATGCTGTGAATAGGACAGTTATGAGAAGCAAAGAAGCCGGTATTAACATTCCAGAGGAGAGATAACTCGAAATGAGAGAATCCTTAGTCCAGAATCCTATGAATGGGGGAAGACCTGCTAGTGATAGAACTAGCAACCAGTTGAACGAAGTTGTTATTCTCATTTTGTGAACATCAGCCCATTCATCTATAAATCTGCTTTCATTCGAATGAATGTAAATTCCGGCGCCTAGAAATAGTCCCGCTTTGAAAACTGCATGGGCTATCAAATGGGCCACAACAAAGGCCAGAACTAACGATGGCATAGAGGAAAATATCGATGCTCCTATTCCTGCAAACATGAAGCCAAGCTGACTTCCTGTCGAATAAGCCAAAATAAGCTTTGCTTCCCTTGCTACGAGGGCCATGGAAGCTAACGAAAAGGCGGTTATTGCTCCAATAATCATAAGTCCGTAGTAAAATGTCTGAACCTGAGCGATAACAACTTGTCCTATAGCAGGGTTCTCCGCGAGAAGTTCCTTAGCTCCATATACGAAAATTGGGGTGATTCTCACCATATAGTAAACTCCTGCTTTCACCATTGTAGCAGCGTGGATTAGGGCACTAACTGGAGTCGGACCAGTCATAGCGGTAACTAGCCACTCATGAAACGGAAACTGTGCGCTTTTTGCGAGTGCTCCAATTGAAAGGAGAAACATTATAGGAAGTAGCATCCCCGTCCTAGCAAGTTCCAACAAAAATTGGGCTTTGGTAATGAATATATTACTTATTTCGAAGGTACCTGTGTAAGCATATACGGCAAATATACCGATCAGCATCAATATATCTGGAACTCTTGTGAATAAGAGAGCTCTGAGCCCACTAACACTCGGATAGGAAAACATGGGAGTATTAGCAACAACCCTACCTTCTTCACCAATCATTCTTTCCTTCTCATCATGTCTCCAGTGTCCTATTAGAGCATAACTAGCCAGGCCAGTTCCTTCCCATCCAAGAAAGAGCAGTAAAAGATTGTCTGCAGAAACTACCAATAGCATACTGCCGACGAAGAATGTGAAATATGCGAAATATCGCCCATAGCCTTCATCTCCATCCATATAGTATAAACTGTAGATTGCGATGACAAGTGAAAGAAACGATACTAAAACCATCATGACTCCTGTATAAGAGTCGACGAAGAATGAAAGCGAGAAGCTTATGTTTGAAAACTGCGATATAGAGAGCACTCCGTTGAGAGATTTCTCTATAATTGAATACAATATGTAGGCTGACGAAATCGTCGACATTATAAGAGAAAACACGCTCAGATAGCCAGGGAGCTTTTTAACAGAATATAAAATAGAAATGATTGCTGAGAAAATGAAGGGTTGTATAACTGCAAGTAAGTAAAGTATGACTAGGTCCATCATTAAGCACCTCCCATTAATGAATTTAATGAATTGAGATATCCAGCAAGTGTATTGGCGAAAGCAGGACCAATTACGAAAAGCACCATTGAAATTATGGCAAGTGTGATTAGCGAACCAACAATGAGGGGGTCTTCTTTCACTTTTTCCTCGAACTTCGGGGGTCCTTGAAAGATATTCTTATACGCATAGAATGCGTAAGAAATTGAAAGAGAGAATCCTATGAACAATAAAATCAACACTGTATTCTCAATTGAACCTTTCAAGAAGAATGCATCTACAGCCCCTCTTACAATGAAGAGCTCGCTCCAGAATCCTATTGTGGGTGGCATCCCAGTTATAGTGAAAAAACCAATAAGTGCTGTATTGCCAGTTAATGGAAGAGTTTTAAGAAGCCCACCCATTTTTCTCATATCCCTGAGCTCATCCTCGTGATAGATAATAGAACCTGCTGAACCGAAGAGCGTAGCCTTTCCAAAAGCATGAGCAATATAATGCATTATCAGTCCTATGAAACCATATATATTACCCGCAGCAACGGCTGTTATCAGATAACCCATCTGAGAAATGCTGCTGTAGGCCAAGAACCTCTTGAAATCTTTTTCAAATAGTGCATTTAGACCTCCGTATATAATAGTCAAGGTTCCCCAAATAGCTAGCCAAACCCTTGCAGATTCGAATGGTGCAGGGAAAAGAGGGACGAGGAATCTGAATATGACATAAGGTCCAATCCCTATCAGGAGTGGGGAAAGGAGGGCGCTAATTGGAGTTGGGGCTTCAGCATGTGCATAGGGAAGCCACAAGTGGAAGCCGAAAGCTGCAGCTTTAACAAGCATACCTATGAGCATGAGAATGAATACTAATCTTGATATATTTACTGGTAAAGATGAGGCAGATAATATCCTACCAGAAGCATCGAAAACATTGAAGCTACCATATATATATCCAAAAGCGAGGGCACCAACAAGAAATAGGACAGCTCCTATATGCGTCCAGACCAAATATAATATGGCGATCTTCCTTCTCTCTCCATAGCCATAGTTGTTTATCAAAACAAAGCTGGAAATTAAACCAACTTCAAGGAACAGATAGAATTCGACGAGATTTGTGGACAAAACAGAAGCAAACATTGAAATAGCGAATATATAATAAAGTAAGTAAAAGAGCTTCATTTCGGAAAGGAGCTCTCTTCCTTCATCTTTAATCCTCTTCTCCATATATGAATAAGCGTAGATGGAAATTGCGAGAGAAACGAGTAGAATTGTCATAGCTATTGGACCCGAGACATAATCTACGATAAAATTGAACTCACCTAAATAACTGGAGCTGAGGAAAGCTCCATCTAGAGTTGTTCCAGTTCTTGATATGAACATCTCGAGAATAATTGATAAACTCATTGCTACGAAGAAAGCGACTACAAGACCCATAACCTGTTTCGTTTTTTTCAAAATACTTCCTATAGCCATCTGTCCAGCTACTGTTAATAAAATAGTTATTAATATCAGGTGGGGAGGTAATCCAGCCATTTTTCATCACCTATTCTCTTCAGGCAACTCTCCCTTGATTGTTATTTCTCCATGCCATCTGTAATACAGGATAACTATCGAGACTGCTACTAGAAGCTCTGCCGAAGCAATGAGAATTGCCAGGAGAGAGAAGACTGCTGCCATGTAAGGATATATAGTACCTATCAAAGTCAGATATAGCAGAGAACCGTTGAACATAACTTCTATTCCCAAAAGCATTTTGATGAGAGACCGGGATGATAGCATCACTCCAATTCCGAGCCCAAGCAAGAGAGAGGCTGTTATTTTATAAATTTCTATCAATAGCTCACTCACTGCTCTCCACCCTTTCTCTTTGCTAAATATATAGCTATTATAGAAACGAAAACCAATGTTACCATTATGATAAATATAGAGAAGAAAAAATCACTCGTCAAAAATGCAGAGAACGTTCTCGTTGTTATTGTAGTGGGACCAACTTCGTATCCTATTTCTCTTATCACAACTGTAATAAGATAATAAAACAAGGCTGAGGCTAATAAACCAACAAGTAGTGGAACATATGAAGATTGTATCTTTACTCTCAAATCGCCCATCATCGACAATGAAATTATGAAGAACATAACCGAAG
>POCB01000181.1 GCA_002899805.1 Fervidicoccus sp. | reverse complement strand
ATACGTTACTTCAAAGCAAGTTATTGAGAGGCTCGAGCCATACGCAGAGCTCGCAGGGTTCAAGTTAGATACGGGAGTAGAGTCTAAAGGGTCTAGCACTGTGGGAAATGCTGGAGCTCATGAACCCATCGAGAAAGTTGATGTGATAGTCAATAAAGATTATCTTCTGGAAGATGGAAAAATCACATTGAACGAAATCTTTGACCTCACCGCAAAGAGTAATCCAACGGAATTCAATATGATCAATACACTCATAAATAAGATATCTTCGATAAAGAACGAAAAAATTGAGAAACTAATCAAAAGGATAGAAGAAAGAGGCATCTGTCTCGTCACTGACGAGGAATCGAAGAGCAGGGCGATAATAAACAAAAGCATAGTAATACAGTACAGGATTCGGTTAAAAGGTGATGAAAAGGTGGTGAAGGAGGGTGGCCTGTGGAGCGAGGAGCTTCTGCCATCTGAGACCCTCATGCTATCAGCATTGGTCGTAAATGAGAGCGACCTGAGCAAACTCAAAAATTTGGTGGAGAAGAATCCATTCTACCTTTTCATCGGCGGTAAGGAGTCTGTGGGAAGAGGACTGGCTGAAATCTATCTGCTTGAGATCTAAGGTGAAGGAAATGGGTAATGCATACGAGCTGAAAGACCCAAATGTGAGGTTGATGGAGGAGCTCATCGAGATATTCGACTACCTCAGTAAAGTCGCTGAAAGCGAAGATAAAGATGTTAAGGAATACTTGAAGGCCCTGAGGTCTAGGGCTAGGGACGCTCCCACCGAAATCTTCACCAGCGGACTAGCTCTATTCACTGTGACATACTTAGCGAAATCTAAGGATTGCTTTCCCAAAATGGCTAATGAACTGTCAAAAAGCCCAGATAGGAATACATTGTTGAAGAATCTAGACTACAATCCAAACATAGAAGAGGCAAACAAAGAGAAGAAAGAGGCGAACAAAAAGAAGAAAGGAAAATGTGATCCGCCGGATTTTGGATATGGAAGCTATTTGCTCATACTCATGTATCTATTAAAAAGGCAGAGAATCGTTGGAGAGAACACGACCCTTAAGGATTTCTTGAAAATGGCATCGTCTTATCCCCCGCTTTCTGAGAAAGCCCTCATGATATCTGAGCTCATAAAGAGGTTCTCAGAAGCATAT
>POCB01000081.1 GCA_002899805.1 Fervidicoccus sp. | reverse complement strand
TTCCCGCCCCCTACCCAAACTTCTTCTGAGGAAACCCATATCAGCGTTAGTCTTCCGGAGATAGCGGTGGATGGAATCGTGATAAAAAGAGGAAGATGTTGCTATCCCCTTCCAGGAGAAGATGTAGTGGGGTTCATAACAAGGGGAAAGGGAATAGTGGTTCATAGAGTGGATTGCCCGAATATAGAAAATTTACCACCACAAGAGAAAAATAGATTGGTGAAACTACAATGGAAAAGGTCGGAGAGAGCAATTCCTGTAGCAATTCAAGTAGAAGCTATAGATAGAATCGGTTTGTTATCGGATATAAGCGCTATTATAAGCAGTGAGGGGATAAACATAAGTTCTCTGAAAGTGAAGACGAGAAGCAACAAAACCGCAACGATAAGCGCTTTCATAGATATCCACGATGTAAACCACCTCAACAAATTGATTGAGAAAATAAAGAGATTAAGCGATGTATTAGAGGTGTATCGAGTAGGAGTGCCTCGAAGGGTGGTTCGCTGATGAGGGCGGTAATTCAGAGGGTTGATTCCGCAAGCGTCTATGTAAGGAATAATTTGGTGGCTTCTATCGGTAAGGGACTCTTAGTTCTTCTCGGGGTTCAAAAAGAGGATAGCGAGAAGGATGTAAAGTATATCGTTGATAAGGTAGTCAACCTTCGTATCTTTGAGGACGAGAACGGCAAAATGAATTTCTCCGTTAAAGATGTAGGAGGTGAGGTCCTCCTCGTTTCGCAATTTACTCTCCTTGCCTCAACGAGAAGGGGGAGAAGACCCGATTTCACCTCCGCCGCACCCCCTGATGTTGCTGAAGGGATTTTTCAACTTGCTTTCTCTATGCTTAACGAGCTTGTGCCCACAAAAAAGGGTATCTTTGGAGAAAAAATGCTAATCCACCTTATAAATAACGGTCCTGTGACAATTATCGTAGATAGCCGGAAAGATTAAAGGATAGAGTTTCAAATAATTAGGTTTTTGGGTCAGAATCAAACAAAGCAAATTTCACAAATAGCATAAATTCTTTTCTTTTTTTCGTTTAATTTCCCCGATTTGTTGGTAGTAATTAGGTGAGAATACGAGATATTTTCTTCTCTTTTTGAATTATGCATCCATCAATGGGGAAAAATTTGATTTTCAAGAAAGGACCCACCTCTATTTTCT
>POCB01000270.1 GCA_002899805.1 Fervidicoccus sp. | reverse complement strand
CAGGGCTAAAGGATTTTGAGAAGTTATTCGAGGATATTTAAGAATTCACCGGGGAGACCTCCTCTTATAGGAATAGGAGATAAATAAAATGAGAGAAAAGAAGCAAATAGAAGAGCTATATTTTGCATTGAGTCCACAAGTGATAATGAAGAAAGACAGGGGACGGAGTATAATCTTTAAGTTAGACGAACGAGGGATAATAGAAAAGCACCAATTCATTCATCCCATAATCGCAGTTATGCTAGCGTTGTTCACTCCTGACAAACCCTTTCATCGGGTTGTAGAGGAATTAAGCTTCATAACTAAAATCCCCCTTTAGATTTTATTGACCGTCCCACCCAAATGGTAGATCAACCGCGGATGGCGACCCCAGCTATCCTCAATTATCTGCTTACATATCGCTGTTCTTATAGATGTGTTTATTGTTATGCAAATGTTGACAGCCTCCCAACACCTGTTGAAATGTCATTAAAAAGGGTAAAGGAGCTAATAGAAGAAGCGAGAGCCCTAGGAGTGATAAACATGTTCTTAACGGGAGGTGACCCCTTACTTCATCCCCATGTGGAGAAAATACTTTCCTTAATCATTGAGGCAGGAATAATCCCTTTTGTCTCCACAAAACAACTTTTATTAGATGTTCAAATAGGGAAGTTAAGAGATGCGGGATTGGAAAGAATACAAGTAAGCATTGATACATTAGATGCTCAAATTGCCAAGTTTTTGCTGGGGGTTAAGGATTACCCAGGGAAAATGATAAAAACAATAAACAAACTAATATCTAAAGGGCTTAAAGTAGCTACAAATTCAGTGGTCACTCCTTATAATATAAAAGGTATACCCACTTTGGTGGGAACCTTGTGCTCGTTGGGGGGATATTATATCTCGGCCTTATAGTCGGTCCCTTTATCGTCACAGAGATGACCTACTTCTGCAAATGGAAGATTACAAATGGTTAAATGAGCAGATAAGTCTATTACAGGAAAGATATCCCCAAGTGAAAATTAAGTTCCAAGATTCAAGCGAATTGTGTAACCCTACCAAGCTTAGCCCCCGGAAGAGAGAGGGAATGTGGAATAAAAGGAGTATCTGCACAGTTGGCAGGGAAGGATTGACGATTTGGCCGGATGGAAAGATAGGGATATGTGAGGAAATGCCCTACCTCC
>POCB01000093.1 GCA_002899805.1 Fervidicoccus sp. | reverse complement strand
AAAACATTTTATTAATGAAAAATCTATGTTTTATGGGGGTGCTATGTGAAGGAGCTTAGTCAGAGAGAATTTATGGATTTCTTGAGTGATTATCACAGGGCTGTTCCTAATACTAGTGAGCTCATTGACTTCTATAAGAAGCACGGTGTTTTCTATGAGGATGATAGGAAGAGGATTTATCTTATATTTGCCTCGTCTCTTCCTGAGTACACAACTTTGTATTCGAAGGGGATTGTTGGTAGCTACTTCTATTTGGCTATAACTTATAACAAGCCTGGTAGTGATAAGCTGCGTGAATACTCATTCATGTTGTTTTTGAGAGCTCCCGAGGAGGAGAGGAGTAATCTTGAGCATAGATATGCTGTGTTGAGATCCTTTGGTGAGTATATTGAGAGTGTTGTTGCTAGTGGCAGGAGGGATATTATTGATCTTCTTGTTGAGATGATGAATAAATATAAGTGGAGAATCGCTTTTGCTCTGGGGGCTATATATCATTATTTGAAAGATGTTTCTCCTGATATTCTCTTTGACGTAAATGAGCTTGAGAGACTTTTCAAGAGCGGTCTCTTCAGCGACAGAAACGTTCTCTTTCTGAACACCAAAGGCTACAGTGTTCTCTGGATAAGGAGTGGCGACAGGATCGTTATGTTTGAGATAAGTAGCAGAGGGGATGGTTCTGAAATTGATGTTAGGTTTGTGCCTAATGTATCGGACAAGTATGTGGAGGCTTTGCTAGATGAATCTTCTTATCTGAGGAGCGGTGAATGTATTGATGCTGGAGATGATAAGGTGTGTATCTCCTCCGCAGGCTTTGAGGAGGACGGTGTCAAGAACTATATTCTTCTTGTTCACAGCCCAAAGTTCTTCATTACATACTTGATAAGTGGTGATGATGAGAGTTACAGTATTAAGCCTCTCTTCATTAAATCAACGGGGAAACTAGACACGTATAGATGCGACAGATGCAGGAAGGAGAAGGCTCTGGAAATAATTGATCATATTATTACTGAGGTTCACTCCTACTACTCGGGTATTGATAGGAATGATATTGCTAGAGAAATATACTTCAGGCTCCTGAACTCAATAGATCTCTTGCCGGAGAAGTTTGCTGAGGATGTTCTTAGGGAGGCTCTTGAGACCCAGATAAGCGAGTAAATTAAATAGAA
>POCB01000260.1 GCA_002899805.1 Fervidicoccus sp. | reverse complement strand
AGAGTTAGACACAGAGAACTCAGAGAGAAGATAGAGAAGGAGCTGGGAACAAGCAAGCTAGAGGATCTATACGAGCTAATAGAGTACTGATTTTTTCTTTCTTTTATTTATTTTTTTATCTGAGCTTACCAGACACACAGCTGTGGGACTAGGAGCCGTGTCTTAGTCTTAGCTGATACTTAAATAATGTGCTTGCCTAAGTATCAAAGTGGTGTAGGTGGCGTGTCTATTTTTATTGTTGATCCTAAGGTCTATGAAAAAACTCTTTCAGCTATTCGTGATGCTCTTGAGAAATACTTTGATGTGCACCCCAGGGAGATCTGGGGTCTCTTCGACGAGAACTATGATGTGATGAAGGAGTTCTTCGATAAATGTGTTAAGTATTTCAAGGGTGTCAAGATAGCTATTGAGGCACCGTCAATGGACTGGGGATCAATGCCTAAGCTGGCTCTGCATGTGTGCGGAGAGACATACCCGATCCGTGAGACACTTAAGAAAATGAACTTCTCGTGGGACCCGTACGATAGATGCTGGCGTAAGAAGTATGAGTACAGCAACTATGAGAAAATGGTCGCCGACGCAGAGAACCTGATCAAAACCCTCAGAGACATGTTCATCGTGGTGAAGATCCGTACAACAGGAGATGTGGCGTATGGATTAGTCAACGGCTCAAAAGTGAGAGACATCATAGCGAAGAAAGATGAGGAGGATAAGAAGTTGCTCGATGCATTGAGGAGCATAGGGTTCGCCGAAGGATTCACTAAGCAGGAGAGAATATGGATCACGATTCAGCAGACACCAGATCCGGAGGCAACAATGTTCATGGTGGAGGTGGGCGGAGAAACATACCCACACAGAGAGGAGTTCAAGAAGAGAGGATACTTCTTCGAGGGAAGAAAATGGAAGAAGAAGATAGCGTCAGTAGATGAGGTGGTGAAAGAGATACAGGAGATACAGGAGTTCACGAAAGCACCAGCCGAAGAAACACGAATATCCCTTGTCCCGTGGAGAAAACCGTATATCGATGCTATCCATCTAAAATTCAATGTATTGACACAAAACATCTAGAGCACACAGCTGTGGGTTCAGCGTCATGATCTCTGCGAAGCAACCACCTCATACGCTAGTAGCAGGAGGGTGAAGGCTACGAGAATAGTTATCGAGAAC
>POCB01000137.1 GCA_002899805.1 Fervidicoccus sp. | reverse complement strand
CCCGCCCCCCAACTCAATAGAGCTCTTTCCAGGATATATTTCCGTTTCTCCAGCTTATTTCCTTGACTATTTTGGCTGGTCTGTGGCTCAGCACTATGACCCTGTCGCTTATTTCCGTGAGCTCTCCCAGCTGGTGGGAGACGATGATCATTCCCATTCTCTCCTCCCTCAGCCTCTTCAGTGAAGACTGCAGAGAGTCTATGGAGTCCCTGTCGAGCCCCGTGTAAGGCTCATCCAGAATGAGGATATCTGGGGAGATTATCAGAGACCTAGCTATGGCAGCCTTCCTCGCAGTACCCCCACTGACATCCCTGACCCTCTTCTTGAGATGCTCCCCAATCCCGAGCTTCTCCGCTATGGAGGTGAGCCTCTCCATCGCCTCCCTCTCTTTTACCCCAGAGAGCTTCGCGGCCAATAGTATGTTCTCCTCGAGGTTGAACCATGGGAGGAGAAGATTGTCCTGGGGAGTATATCCTATTTTTCCCCTCACCTCCACTGTTCCAGAGTCTGCTTCTATTATTCCTGCGATTATCCTGAGGAGAGTGCTCTTCCCAGCCCCGTTTGGACCGACTATCCCTAGCACTTCCCCCCTCTTCAACTCGAAGGAAATCCCGGAAATCACGGGTCCATCGCTGAAGCTCTTTCTCAGATCTCTGACTACTATCAGCTCATCCAATTCATCGACCACCTCTCCATCGGTCTCAGTATAGCTTCATCCAGAACTATCATGAGCAGGACCAGGAGGATGCTCCATGCGAATACCCCTCCCTTGTTTCCAATGTCGTAGCAGTAGACTAGCATGTAGCCAACTCCCCCACTGCTCCCAAGCGCTTCGGCGACCACGCTTATCCTTAGAGCGCTTCCCACGGCCTGCTGCCTCCAACAACATAGGGAAAGGAGCCGGGAAGTATGAAGTACCTGAGGAGGTGCCTCTTCCTAGCCCCCATCACCTTTGCCATGTCTCCGTACTTCTCCAGAACGACCTTCGAGCCGTTCAGGGCAAGAGTCAGGAGGATGGGATAGGAGGTCGCAGTCACAACTGAGATGGGGGGAAGGTTGCTGGTCAATCCGAATATGAGGAGGAAGATGAGGGCCCATACGAGGGCTGAGACGCTCTGGACGAAGGTATTGAAGGCTTCTATGAAGAGGGCGAAGTGGCTGCTGGAGTA
>POCB01000104.1 GCA_002899805.1 Fervidicoccus sp. | reverse complement strand
CCCCCCCTTGCTCAACATCGACTCCCTAGCAGCATCCCTCTCGTCGAGGAAGCTCTTCACTTCCTCGAATATCCTCTCCATCACTCCAGCCTCCAAGACTGTACGTACCTCTTCTGATCCTCAGTCAAAGAGTCTATCTCAATTCCCATTGCTTCCAGCTTCAACGAAGCTATCTCATAGTCAAGCTCTCTGGGAACTGTAAGTACTCTGGGTTCAAGTTTCTCAGATTCTGCTATGAGCTTTACCGCTAGCGCTTGGTTTGCGAAGCTCATATCCATCACCTCGCTTGGATGCCCCTCAGCAGCAACAAGGTTCATCAGCCTCCCCTCTCCGACAAGATAGAGCTTCTTTCCGCCCTTCAGCCTGTACTCCCTCAGGTTCTTCCTTATTTCCCTCCAGCCTTCAGAGTTCTTTTCGAGTTCGCTCACGCTCACCTCGACGTTGAAGTGACCACTGTTTCCTAAGACAACACCATCCTTCATCTTCTTCATATGCTCCCACCTTATCACATCCTTGTTCCCAGTAGCTGTTATGAAAACATCCCCCACTTCAGCTGCCTTTGACATTGGCATAACTTCATATCCATCCATCACAGCCTCGAGGGCTCTCACTGGGTCGACTTCAGTAATTATGACTCTAGCTCCCATTCCTCTGGCTCTCAATGCTATCCCTTTCCCTACCCAACCGTAGCCAGCAACTACTACGGTCTTTCCCGCTATTAACATATTTGTAGCCCTAAGCAGACCATCTATTGTGCTTTGCCCTGTTCCATACCTGTTATCGAACATATGCTTTGTGAGAGCATCATTGACGGCAAACACGGGGTAAATTAAGCGGCCCTCTCTCTCCAAGGACCTCAGTCTCATTACCCCGGTAGTAGTCTCCTCAGTACCTCCCTTCACGCTCTCTGCTATTTCCCTTGCCTTTTCGTGCAAATATGCATGGAGATCACCCCCATCGTCAATAACTATATCCGGCTTCTTCTCAGCCAGGATCTTTATGGCATTGAAATACTCCTCGGTGCTTTCCCCTCTTTTTGCGAAGACATTCACGCCCTCATCAACTAAAGCTGCGGCGATCTCATCTTGTGTTGAGAGGGGGTTGCTTGCTGCCAAGAAAACTTCTGCTCCCCAAGATACGAGAGTTCTCACCAGGACAGCTGTCTCCTTGG
>POCB01000288.1 GCA_002899805.1 Fervidicoccus sp. | reverse complement strand
AATGCACCTCATTTATGTCTCTTATTGGCAGCAAGTCTCTTGTGAAATTGCCCAATTCCTTCTTTAAACTCTCACTCCCCACAATCATTATCCTCCCGCCAAGCTCAACCCATTTCAGCAAGTTCCTCCTCTGCTCTCGGTTTAATTTATCTAACACACTACCCTCAACCATAAGCAACTCAACCCCACTAAGAGCTCTCCAATCGTCAGGGAAATCCTCAACATCTATGCCTACAAGCCAGGGCAAGGAGTCTATCTCCCTCGCTGGGAGAATCAGCTGAAGTGGTTCCTCCTGCACAACACCGCTGGGGAGGGGTAGTGAGAATATGACCTTTTTCTTCTCTGAGAAAAGGGAAAATTGCCCCACTCTATACATTCCCGAGGCAAGATATAGATACCTCTTCCTTTCACCACTTTGCAATTCAACCTTTATCAAGGTATGCTCAACTATTCCAATGAAACCCTTGAAGGGAGAATCCCCATTATTAGTGAGCGTTGCCCAAATGATGGTATAAGGGGAACGAGAATAAACAACTCCCTTGAAGCCCACTTGTAAATCCATAGAGATGTTTGCTCTTGCCCCGTAAAGGGACAGAGATGCGAGGAAGAGAAAAAAGAAAAGAAAGAGGCACCTTTTCATCTAAAACCCACCTCCAAAACGGAGAGGTATCTCAATAAGGGTTTTGAAGAAGAGGACAAGGAAGAGATAGGTGAGCGAGAAGAGGGGAAGGAAGACAAGCTTAGCTGAGTCATTGGGGCAGAAAAACCAGACCGAGTAACCCGCCTCCCTCAGCTTAGCGAAAAGCTCTTTATCCTCATCGTGAACCCTTGCGAGGGAGATAGCTCCCCATAAGGAAACAAGGCAGCCTAAAATAGGGATAAGGACGAATTCCCCATAATGAGGAGCCAAATATATAGCTATCGCAGCCAGCACTGAGGCGGCGAAAAATAGAAAGGCGCTCCAAAACCGCTTTCCAATATATTCCTTTTCTCTCAGGCTCTCCAAAATTGGGCGTATATCCTCCTTGCTTTCCTTCGTGGGAAGAGAGGATATCACCATAATAACCATTATAAGGGTGAAGAGATTGGCGAAGCCCAAAAAGAAAAGTAGTAGGGGTTGATTTTGCAAGGCGGGGAAAGCGGCACGCCCTATTAGATAACCTGCTAGGCAGGAA
>POCB01000231.1 GCA_002899805.1 Fervidicoccus sp. | reverse complement strand
TCCATAACCCCATAGCCGAAGACGAGATATTTTGCGATTTCTCAGAGCCTCCAGAATATAAAACCTCTCCTAACTCCCTAAAAATCGTCTCTGTTTCCCGTCTCGATTTGGATACTAAAGATTTTCACTCATTGCTGCGAGCTTTTTCCAAATTTAAAGCGAAAAAAAACGAAGCCAAGCTATTTATAATCGGCGATGGTCCGGATAAGGAGAAAATCGCAAATATTATCCGAGATTTGAAGCTTGAAGAAAGCGTCTTGCTTTTAGGTGCTCGCCAAAACCCTTATCCCTACATAAAATATGCTGATTTATTTATTCACTCTTCTTTCTCGGAAGCAATGGGAAGAACAATAGTGGAGGCTATGGCGCTAGGCTGCCCAGTTGTTGCTTTTGATTGTCCGGTTGGACCGAGGGAATTAATCGGGGAAAACGAAAACGGTCTCCTTGTGCCAATGGGAAACCCAACCGCAATGGCTGAGGCAATGCACCGTCTTTTGGAGGATGGTAAACTGAGAAAAAGAATCGTAGAAAATGGCTTAAAGAAAGCGAAAGAGTACCTCCTATCCACCAACATAAGAAAGAGAGAGGAGCTCTTCAAGGAATTGATTGGGCGACGCTTTCAGAATAACGAGTTATGAAAAGAATCTTGGTGTTAAATCAAAATTTCATCGGAGATGTCGTCTTCACTCTGCCAGCCATTAAGGCTTTGTATCAAGGTCATAATGGTTCTAAGATAGATGTTTTAGTTAGCAGTAGCGCCAAAGATGTGCTGGCTGAAAATCCTTACATTGATTATATATACATTCGTCCGAAAAAAATTAAGGAGAAGATGGAGTTGATAAGGAAAATAAGAAGCAAGGATTACGATATCTGTCTATCTTTTTCCTCTAAATCAATAGAGTTGGCTATTTTTTCCTTCTTAGGCGGTTGCAAAAAGCGATTTGGCTTTTTCAATCCCACAACCTTTCCCTTCTTCACTTCCACATTGAAAGAAAATCCCGATTACCACAGCGCTCTTGATTACCTTAAACTGGCTATCGCCGCAGGAGGGAGAAAAGTCTCTCTCATACCGGAGATTTTCCTCTCACTGGAGGAAATCAAAAGGGGAGAGAAATTGTTAGAAGAACTGGGGATAAGGAAAAACAAACCTGTGTTCGGTATTCTTCTTGGCGGTAGCAC
>POCB01000070.1 GCA_002899805.1 Fervidicoccus sp. | reverse complement strand
TGATGATTCAAACGCGAGGGAGGCATTGCAAGAGATAGAGAAGGAGGAAAAGAAAGGAATGCCCCAAAATGTGTTGGTGCGAGCGAAGGAGTTTTTCTTGTTAGGTGATTTCCGCTCGGCTTTATCAACATTAAGATATACGAGGAAAAAGAAAGACCACAAAACATTTTGCCAGAAAAGGGATGGGGAGATGATAATCTCTAACGATTATTTTGAGATAAGGATTAAAACTAAGGATTGGTTTGGACCGTATTTTCTTTTGGATAGAAAAAACGGGGTTGTCCTCTCCGATGCCCCTTATCACTATTTCATAAATGAAAAGATAGTTGGACGACCAAGATTTAAAGATTTTGCAAGGAGAAAGGACAAATTCATTTTTATTGGTGAACAGGGCGATATAGAAATCATTCAAGAGATTTACTTGCCAAGCAATAAGCCATTTTTAGAGGAAAAAATAAGGGTGAGGAACAAAGGGAATAAAACTATATCCACGTCCAATATAGCTTTTGGTTTTCTTAAAAGATTGATTGCTCCTAATGGTAAATTATGTTCCGAGTTTGCAAATGCAAGGGTCGTTTCCATTCCCTATAGGAGACCTCTGCAAGGGAAGATGGGCGAGTATGAGGAATTCCCTTTTGAGGAAATTCTCTGGAGGAAAGGATGGTATCGTCCTGTATGGAATGGACCGAAAGTCTATACCGATGAATTGGGAGCGGAAGGCTGGGCTATATGGGGTAAATATCACTCATATTTAATCGCAAAACATAATAATGATGCTATGGAGTATTCGCTTTTGAAGGTCGTTCAAAAGGGGAAGGAGTTCCTTCTTCGTTTTGCTGGTGGTGGAATTTGGCATGGAGACCCTGAAGCAGTTAGTGAACTTTCTCCTGGCGAAGAATTCTCCTTCGGGACAACACGCATTGCAGTGGTTGATGGCGATTGGAAATCTTGTTATTACGCTTTTCGGGAATTTATGGAAGAAAAGGGGCATACGGTTCCTCCTAATTACAACCCGCCCATTCATTGGAATGAGCTCTATGACAATCCCCTCTGGTGGGGTCCTGATACGCCCGAGAACAGAAAGAAGCATTATTCCTTGCCCCAGATATTAGAAGAAGCGGAGAAAGCGAAAGAGATGGGCTGTGAAGCTTTATACCTTGACCCCGGTTGGGATACTTCCTTTGCTT
>POCB01000292.1 GCA_002899805.1 Fervidicoccus sp. | reverse complement strand
CCTGGGGAGCGGGACAACGGTCATAGAGTGCGCACTACTTAAGAGGAAATGCATCGGCGTTGACATAAACGAGAACTCGGTCATGCTCGCTTGGAGCAGGCTCGAGCCCATCATGGACGAGGGGAAGAGCGTGAAGCTCTTCAGAGGGGATGCCAGGAACCTGGACCGGATCGAGGATGAGAGCATCGATTTCATAGCAGGACATCCCCCCTATGCTGGGATAATAAAGTACTCGAGGTCTCGGGAAATAGGTGGGGATCTCTCTAGGCTGAACGTTGAGCTTTACCTCGCATCCATGCTAGAAGTCGCTAAGGAAATGTACAGAGTCCTGAAGAAGAAGAGGCATGCAGCCATAATGATAGGCGATTCCAGGACTAGGAAGCATGTCGTGCCCCTCGGCTACATGGTCATGACTCAGTTCCTCAGAGCTGGCTTCACGCTCAGGGAACACATAATCAAAGTTCAGCATAACATGGTTGGGACAATAGCGTGGAGGAAGAAGAAGGAGAGAGACTTCCTCCTCCTGAAACACGAACACATATTCGTATTCGAGAAATCGGAGGAGGAATACCCATACAGCAGGGAGCTACCCCTCTCAGTCGGTTCGATTTCTCATTGAGAGAAGCTCGAGCTTGCTCTTGAGGTATTCAAGCCCCCTCATGTAAACTTCCTTCCCCTTGTTCTCCAGGAAGTAGACGCTCTCCTTCCCCTTGTTCTCCAGGAAGTAGACGCTCTCCTTCCCCTCTCTCGTCTCTCTCCTGATCAAACCCTCCCTCTCCATCCTGTAGAGCACTGTGTAAAGGTAGACCGTCTTGGTCGAAATGAGGAACTTCTCCTTGAGCCTCTTCTTCAGCTCAACAACGCTCAGCCCGTTCTCTTCGAGGAGGAGGTTCGAGACGTATATCCAAAGCACCTCCCCCTCTAGCTTCTTCCTGAGCCTCTCGAAGGCCCTCGAAGTGCTCGATTCCGACATGATACCGACCTGAAAAGCTTTTTAAATGCCTCCACTCAATAATAGTAAATCCGTATAAAAAAATTTATACGTGGTAGCCATGGGAAAGATCAAAGTTGGTCTCATAGGAATAGGCAACTGCGCCTCCGCAATTGTACAGGGGGTCCTCCTCACTAAGAAGGACCCGAGCAAAACGAAGGAGATCCTCTATGAGGACATAGGAGGCTACAAAATACAGGACA
>POCB01000014.1 GCA_002899805.1 Fervidicoccus sp. | reverse complement strand
TGCTGTCCATCTCCTTCTCAGTTATCGCTACACAAAACCTTGCCTTCTCCATTCCCAGCTCCCTCAAATGCTTCACTACCATCTCCTCCAGGGAGCGAGCGCATTCCTTCCTCATTTCGGATAAGATTTCCCCTTCCTTAATCAACCGCGCTTCCAATTGGTTAACCTCCCTCCTCAACTCCTCCAACCTTTCCTCTCCCTCAGTATAGGAATGCAATTCCCTCTCTATTTTCTCCCTATATGTCAATATCTCCTCAATGCTTCCGCCGTATTTTTGCTTGAGCCGTGATATGAGATAGAGCCTTGCCTCTACCTCCTCCAACCTTTGGGGATTGAACTCTATATCGCTTACATAAGAACCAAGGGTAGCGGATGCCTCTTCAATGAGGGAATAAGCCTCCTTTATCAAATTGATTAATTCCCCTAATCTCTCATCATAAAGAGCAACTTCCTCAATGAGCAACTGCACCCTGCCGAGCAAGTCCTCCACTGAGGGTTCCTTCCCCTTGAGAATGGAATAAGCAAGGGATAGGTTCTGGTATATTTTCTCTGCATTTGAAAGAAGTAGCGCTTCCCTCTTCAATTCCTCCTCTTCCCCAGGCACAAGCTTCGCTTCGTTTATCTCTTTCAGCTGATACTCATATAAAGAGGAAAGCCTTTCCCTTTCCTTTTTCCTTTCCATCATCTCCTCATATTCCCGTTTCTTTCTCTCCAAGTCCTTGAAGAGCTCCCCAACCTTGCCTCTTTGTTCCATTATCCCCTTTCCCCATCTATCCAATATCTCAAGGTGGTAGGGCTGTCTAAGAAGGGATTGGTGTTCGTGTTGACCGTGGATGTCTATGAGAAGGTCTCCCAATCTGGTGAGGAACTGGAGGGGTGCTATCCTTCCCATAACCCTCGCTATGCCTCTTCCACCACTGAACTCCCTGCTGATGACGAGGAAATCCTCGGGAGGGAAACCACTTTCCTCTAAAAGTTCTTTAATTGCTTGATTGGAGGATATATCAAAAGTTCCCTCAATGAAAGTTTCCGAAGAAAGCATAACTGGGTCTACTTTTCCTCCTGCAAGGGCGTTGAGGGCGTCAACGACGATGGATTTTCCCGCCCCCGTCTCCCCCGTCAGAGCGATTAATCCCTCAGCGAATTGCATCCGCACATCCTTTATTATGGCGAAGTTCTTGATGAAAAGCTCGTA
>POCB01000135.1 GCA_002899805.1 Fervidicoccus sp. | reverse complement strand
TTCCCTTTGGAAGCTCCTTTAACCGCAGCCTTGCTGCCTTCTCTCCATCAGATATTATTTTCTCCATAGCAAGCTTCACTAGATCTAGACTGTACTTTTCAATGAGAGTCTTTATTCTCCTCGCAGCTACCTTCATGCTTGCGATCTGGGCTTCCATATCTCCCTTCGTTAGCCTAGGTAGCCTGTTGTTTGTGAGAATCACATCCAAAACATCTTTATTTGGCTTCCCTTCTGAGTATATTTTTATAGCTGGAAGGAGGATCCCCTCTTGGTATATTTCAGTACTGTCGCTTGTCCAGCTCCCGAAATGCATTCCCCCCACTTCACTCCAGTGTCCCTTATTGAGCACTATCGCAACTAGCTCATCTTTATGGAAAACAGGCATAGCTAATGAGACATCGTTGAGGTGAGTTCCTGAAGTATATGGCACGTTGCTTGCTATTATATCTCCCTCTTTCAGATCTCCCCCAAACTTCTGAAGTACCTCTTTTGCCACGAAATCCAGTACTCCGGAAAATCCAGGAACGCCGGGAGCTTGAGCTATGAGCTCACCTCTTGTATCAGCGATCCCTACCGCATAATCGAGAACTTCGTATATAACAGGGCTCATAGCTGTTCTGCCAAAAGCGTAAAACATTTCCTCGGCGGCAACAACAAGGTTCCTCTTAAGTATCTCTAATGTGAATAAATCTCTGCTCATTTGGTCCACCTCATGATCAGGTTACCGTATTTGTCCTTTCTCAGATACATCCCTTCTAAGAGAAGTATAGTTGAAGTAGGGTCTTCTACTACAGCGGGACCCCTGATTTCTGTCTCTTGATGGATCATGAGCTTAGAATATATTGGTAGCTTTTCCCTCTTTCCGTCGATGAAGACGCTCCTCTCCCCGGTAATTGCTTCGTCAACCGAGCGATACTTTTCTTGTAGCTCCTCTGTTAGCTTAACCTTTTTCACTAATGCGTATGCTGTAACGTGAAAGTTCACAATCTCTATCGGATTGTCAGGTAGTTCAAACTCGTACTCCCTTCTATGCTCTTCATGGAAGATAGCTTTAATTTTGTTGATTTCATCTTTCCCTATTCTTTCGAAAGGTATCCTAACTTTCACCGTATGCTCTTGACCATAGTAACGGAGATCCGCATACCTCACGAATACTATTTCTCTCTCCCCCAGCCCCTCTCCCACGAAGATTTTTTCC
>POCB01000194.1 GCA_002899805.1 Fervidicoccus sp. | reverse complement strand
AGGAGGGGCTGTAGAGGAGGGGGGGTTCAAGAGGACCGTTCCAAGCGCTGGGGCTACATATCCTCTCGAGTATTACTGTTTATTTGGAGACGACTCAATAGCCAGTGAGCCGAAGGCTCCTGCTGGAATATACAGATACAAGTGGGAGGATCACTCATTGGAGCTTCATATAAATGGTGATAGAAGGAAGGAGCTCGCTTTGGCATCTCTGAATCAGAAGTTCATCTCAGAAGCTCCATTCTCTATCGTAATAGCAGCTGAATATGGAAGGACCACAGATTACTATGGAGAGAGGGGGTACCGCTATGTTCACTTTGAGGCTGGGCATGCTGGGCAGAACATCTACCTCATGGCTACTTCCCTTGGTCTAGGTACTGTAGCGGTAGGAGCATTCGACGATGATTCTGTGAAAAAGTTGTTGGGAATCCCTTACGAGCCTCTCTACATATTCCCAGTCGGCAGACCAAAGGAAGTTAAGAGGAGGAGCTTCGAACGTCTGTGGGAAAGATATGCTCAAAAATAGTAGAACAAATGAGCTGAAGTGAAGTCCATGGAGTGCGATGAAATAAAGCTTTTCGTGGTGAGGTTGTCGGAAGATTCCCCATCAGCAAGCACGGGAGTGAAGCTGTACAAGCTTGGATTAGCTAGAAGAATTGGTTTGAGCTTGCTAACTAAGATGAGGGGAATTCTGCTGGACCCATACGCGCAGACTCCTCTCTCGATAAGGGACAGAGAACTAGCTAATAGCATAGTTGTCATCGATAGATCCTGGAAGGTGCTTGAAAAGGAAGGCAGAATGAATATCAGGTTTGGTTATATGTCCAGAAGAAGGTTACCCTTTCTCGTAGCATCGAACCCGATAAATTACGCGAAGGCGTTCAAGCTCAGCAGCGCGGAAGCATTGGCGGCTGCACTAGCTATCATTGGATGCTTTGAAAGGGCCGAAGAAATCCTATCTAAATTCAAGTGGGGGAAGAATTTTTTTGCCCTCAATGGAAGATTCCTTCAGATTTATATGCAGGCCAAGAATGCAGAAGAGATTGAAAAGGCTGAGGACGCTCTGATGAAGGAAGTATTGGAAAGGGGGGAAGGAGATGAGGGTGAAGGTTGAGGGAGGAAGCAGAATACATCTTGGGTTCTACAACATAATAAATGAGTCTAGGGTTTATGGGAGCGTCGGGCTCTATTTGGAAAAGCCCAGA
>POCB01000258.1 GCA_002899805.1 Fervidicoccus sp. | reverse complement strand
TTCCAATTCTTTTTGTCCTAAATCATCCAAGGATGTTATTTCATTGAGAATGGCTTCCTTTGCCTCTTCCACTCGTAGAGGGTCAACCACAGCCCAAACAAGGAGATGGCTTTTTCCAAGAAATGGTGGATAAAGGGCGCCGAAATCATAGGAGATACCCATTCGCCAGCGAAGCGCTTTTGCCAAGCGAGAGGAGGTCCCTTGCCCCAAAAGAGTAGCTATGACCTCAAAGGTGGGATAATCCTGTGGGTTTAAACCGGGTAAAGGTATCCCAATGAAGAGATAGGCAAATGTTGAGGGACGCTCCATAACATCTACCTCGGGGCGGACGAGCGGATAGTAAAATGGGTAGGAGAAAGAGATTCTCTCTCCCTTTGGGAAGCGTGATAATGAGTTCGTCACCTCTTCCATTGCTTTCTCCTGTTGAACATCCCCTACTATTGCAAGGAAGATGTTTTGCGGTTGGAAATAAGTAAGGTGAAGGGAACGAAGCTCCTCCAAATTTAAGGATTGTAGGCTTTCCTTTGTCCCATTTATAAGCCTTGCATAAGGGTGACCAGTTCCATAAAGGCTTTCCCGCAGACGAGCGTAAGCGGATATGAAGGGACGTGAACTTATATCCTCTAATTCCGAAATAGCTTTCCTTTTTTCACGCTCGAAATCGTATTCGTCAAAAAGGGGTTGGAAAAGGATTTCACCCAATAATTTAATAGCTTCCCCTAAAGAGGAATTGGGGCAAGTCAGGGAAAGGGACCAGTAATTTTCGTTCACCTCGGTCTGTAAGTCAATTAAATTGTCCTCCAATATCCTTTGGATTTGGTCTTTAGTGTGATTTTTCGTTCCGAGGGGCATAAGCCGCAAAAGAAAGCTCGCTGCGCCCGGTGTTTTCTCAACCAAACTGCCACCTTTGATCACCACGGTAATATTGACGAGTTGATTAACTTCCTTCCTCGGAAAAACTATCACTGTCAACCCATTGGGAAGCTGGCTTTTGAGGGCGGAGGAGAAGGCTAATGAGAGAAACAAAAGGAGAAGGAATAGCTTCCTCATTTTTTCGGCGTTCGGGAAACGAAACAATAGGCATCTGTTCTTATGAATCTTTCCCACGCCTCTTTAACCTCCTGCAGGGTTATCGCCTCCACCATCTTGGGATAATCACAGGCGAATGAATAGTCAGAGATGCTCTCATAAAACCCCAAGAT
>POCB01000211.1 GCA_002899805.1 Fervidicoccus sp. | reverse complement strand
CTAATCTTCTTGAAGAATTTACTTCGTTGAAGCAAAACAAGATTTATGAAAGATTTACAGAAATTGAAGATAATATGTCTTTATATGTTTTATTCAACAAAGCCAATTTCTTCCCCGAAAATTAAAGCGAGAAAGCTCAAAAACACACCTCGTAAAACCAGATGCCCTTTCCCGTCCTGAAGGTTAGCAAGTCCCCTTTCATTGTCCACTGCACGCTTCCTATTTCCTTCCCATCCTCTCCAAACGCTACGACCTTCACTCCTCCCAATCTCTTTTTGAAATATCTCAATTTCAATCCAACAAAGCACTCCCTCCCGATGGGGATGGTGGTTATTCGCAATGAATTCCTCCCTTTCTCTATTCGCAAACATCCGTCAGTTTCCACCTTGCCGAAATCTACTATTTTCCCTTCCTTGTTCAAGCGTGAAAGGTATTTCTCCCGTAAATCCTCGCCCCTCTCCTCCTTTAACTCTAAGCTCACCTCGCCATTCTCCCTCTTAATCAGCAATCTTCCCAGCATAAAGCTATCCCTACCGTTTCCCAGCGTTAACCTTCCATCTTTATTATAAAGACCAATGTAGATTGGGAAACTTCCCTCCTTATCCTTGGGAACCTCAATTGTATAGGGACCATCCTCAATCACCATCCCTTTTTCCCAATTTTTCGTTGGGACGGGGAGGTTGTGGTCCTGCTGGAAAGCAATCTGCCCCTTTTGAGTATCCATAAAATGGACAAATGCCACAAAATCGCCCTCTGGTTCATCTTCCACCACCCATTTATAAGTTATCTCAAATTTCCCATTTCCTAAATCTCTAAAATGAGTGATTGAGGGGAAGATTCGCTTGAGCTTGGGAAGGTAGGTCTGAGTCCTTGCATCGCAGAAAATCCCCTCTTCATCCTCGGAGTAATCGGCAATAACACCGTTAACCCTTGCAGTATACGCCATCATATCAGCTCCTTGTGCGAGAAAACCATACTGCGGTATTACCTTATCCCCAACCTTCCAATCTTCTTTCCCCCTATTTAGGTAAAGCTTCAAACCATTTTCATACTCTATACAAAGCCGAGTCATATCGCCAAGAAGCGCTGCCCCTGAGGAGCTAACCCATTTCCCCTCTACCTCATAGAGAATCTTTCTCGGCATAGTAGCTCCATATCTTTTTTGAATGGGCAAAGTGAGGAAATATTCCTTGACCAAGCCAG
>POCB01000286.1 GCA_002899805.1 Fervidicoccus sp. | reverse complement strand
AGAAATAAGAAATAAAAAAATAAGGAAAAAAGAGAAATTCATTTTATATTAAAAAAGATATTGTTTAGATCACTCAAGCAACTTCTTTGGGATGACCACTGTGATTGAGTACCCCCAGCACCCAGCTGAGCAGATGTAGCTCTCAAGCAACACCTTCACACTATACTCGTCTTCGCCGAGTATTTTCGCGCAGATGTCGCATGATAGCATCGCCTGGTCAGATGCTACGAGGCAGTCCTCACGCTCGGGGTCTTTGAGTGCTTTCTTGATCAAGGCTTTCGTCCCCTCCGAGAGCTCAACTACTTCATTAACGAAGCATTTCGGGGGGCTTGTGTTGGTGTACGGGCAGTAGATCATTGACATCAGTAGCACACCTCGCTGACATAGACATGGAAGATGTCGAGATCCTCAGGTTTCACCTCACTTACCTCCTGTCCTCGGATCGGCTTCTTAAGTGTGATAACAACTATTCTGTCTCCCTCTCTCCATTGATACAGTCCACTACTCGGCTCAAGACTCAAATTAAGTAGTTGATTAAGTAGCTTTACTGTTGCTTCGTGCCTGATGTAATTCGCTATTTCCGCGTTGATTGACTTAGCTTCTTTCGCAAGGTGTCTCAGAAAGTCAGTATCAATTCTTTTGACATCGACGCAGAAGTGAGTTAGAGGAATTGAGTTTAAGGGTAGAGCGTTGAGAATTACTAATCTTCTCCTCTCAGCCATTCTCACTCACCGGATCCCGCGACAATATCTATTCTCACCGCCACGAGCCTCCTCTCCTCACCGCTCTTCTCGATGGCGTATAGATAAAGTATGTCTCCGCTACCGACCTTGATCTCGCTCAGCCTCCTCATGCTGACAGGGATTATCCCAGCACTGCTCCTGAGAAACTTGTAGATGAAGCGATCCATCCCATAAATATTGATCTCTGAGCACATCATCAGCAGATCCACAAGAAACCACCTCACATCCTCATAAACATATATATACGCCTTAGACCTCGGAGAAAACTGTTTGAGCACAGACGCCAACAAGAACTTCGTAACAACACACCTAGCAGGAGCCTTAGAACTCTTCAGAATCTCAGCCACAAGATCCTTGAACACACCAATCGCCCCCGTAGAAACAATTAGAACAGGAAAAACACTTATAACCCTATTTCCCAACAGAGAAAACAAGAGAAACGCCTAAGAAGATCCCACCAAG
>POCB01000244.1 GCA_002899805.1 Fervidicoccus sp. | reverse complement strand
CATAGGAACATATTAGTCTTGGATAGCGAACTCAGACTCTTCATAGATCTTATATTTAAGAAATGGCCAAAACTTTTCAACCTCCTCACCAGCAACATCAAAAAAGAGGATCTGATGGTTAGGGTAGCCAATATTAATCTTCTCGGCAAGTGGATGATATTTACGAAGCCAAGCATGTGCCCACAAGCATTTAGAACCATAGTGGATATGCTCGAGGAGAGGGGTCTAGCATATAGTGGGAAGATACTCTCTAACAGAGATGCATATATAAGGCGCGACGAGATCCCAATCATAATCTACGTGCCATCAGCGTTGGCTCCCAGCATGGTTTCTGATGTAGCCAAGGTTGTTGATGCTATGAGAAGAATGCTAGGAATATCTAAGCTCCCGAAGTTCAAACCAGATCTATTTACCTCTGAGGAGCTATACTATGGAACCAGCAGCTCTATAAACCGTACATCTATATATAGATCGAACACAACGCTGTAGAGGTTACAGAGATCTACTTTGTTTTGAGCCTCCTTAGCTGATCAACCACGTATTTAAGAGCCAGGAGATCAGCCATGTTAGCGTTAGCTAGAGATTCCCGAGCCCTTAAATCATGTGGGTTTTTCAATACACTATTGCACAGCATCAGTTTTATGAGCCCATCCATCTGATAGAAATTCCTTTGCCACCAATCCTCGCTTTTATGTCCACACAAGGCGTCGTGGACGCTTTTAAGATCTGTGGACTCTATTGGAGCTACCAGCGAGATTTGGACTTGATATAGCAGGTTCAGGAATCTAAACCTGAATCCAAGCATTTCAAACAGCTTTTTGTCAGCTCCTCCCCAATGCGTGAAGAGATAGTCTGCTTTGGATTTCAAATATTCAGTCAGCTTCTCGGCTTCGTTGAACCAGAATTGCTTCAGCTCACCTGTTGTGGCATCGAGAAGCCCATATAGGAGTGGCTTCGTTGAGCCTCCCTCCGGAAGATACTCGGTATCAATAAGCATGATTCTGTCCTCCAGCGGTATCTGGCTTAGGAGGTATATACTGCCTTTTTCACGCTCCCTAATGATCATTGCATAGGCTCTTCTTAGATGTACCTTATGTATACCATATGTTTCTTTCATTATATCCTCTATAACTTCATCGCTGATCTGCTCTGCTGAGACAATTCCACGCATGTATAATTTAAAAACATTGTCCCATGAAAACCCAT
>POCB01000277.1 GCA_002899805.1 Fervidicoccus sp. | reverse complement strand
TTCACCCCCTCCTTCTCAGCGAGCCCTCGCAAAACTTCCTCAACTTTCTCCTTCGTAAAGGGTTCGCATTGGCTGAGTGCTTCTTCAGCAAGAGAAAGAAGGCGTCTATGTTCGCTGTCCCTAAGCCATTCTTCCACCGCTTGCTCGTCATAATTTATTTTCTCAAGGAAGAAATAATCAGTCCATCTCCCTATCTCTCCCAGAGTTTTCGCCCTTTCCTGCACGAGAGGAATGATTTGTTCAAGGATTGAAATGGGATAATTCTCATCTATCAATCCTTCCCTCACCAAAAAAGGAACCGCTAACCTTGCCAAGCGAGCGGGTGAATATGTTTTCATATAATGAGAATTAATCCAGATGAGCTTATCTATATTGAATATCGCTGGATGCTTTTTTACCCGCTCCAAGCTGAACTCCTTTATCATCTCCTCCCTTGATATAATCTCCCTATTGCCTCCCGGGGACCAGCCGAGAAGGGCAAGGAAATTCAGCATTGCCTCGGGAAGGAAGCCCTGCTCCTTATAAGAATTAACCGAGGTGGCGCCGTGACGCTTTGAAAGGCGAGATTTATCCGGTCCTAAAATCATAGGTAGATGGGCAAACTGGGGAATTGGGTAGCCCAAAGCTTTATAGAGGAGTATTTGCTTAGGCGTATTAGAGATATGGTCTTCACCCCTTATTATGTGGGTGATTTGCATATGGTGGTCATCTACAACACACGCTAAGTTATAAGTGGGGATACCATCTCTTCGCATAATCACAAAATCCTCTATTTCCTCGTTTAAAAACTCTATCCTTCCCCTAATTATGTCCTTAAACACCGTTTTCCCTTCCAAAGGCACCTTAAACCTCAACGCTGGTTTCCTTCCTTCCCTTTCCAACCTTGCTCTTTCTTTATCCGATAGCTCCCTACAACGCCTGTCATACATCGGTTTCTCCCCTCTTTCAAGGGCTTCCCTACGCCTCTCCTCCAGCTCCTCAGGCAAGCAATAGCAGGGATAAGCTTTTCCCTCTTCAAGGAGGCGTTGAATCGCACCACGGTATAGCTCCATCCTTTCCGATTGATAATAGGGTCCCTCATCCCAATTCAAGCCAAGCCATTCCATAGCGGAGAGGATTGCCCCGAACGCCTCCTCAACATTCCTTTTAATGTCCGTATCCTCAATGCGAAGGACGAAAACACCACCCTGGTTTTTGGCAAATAACC
>POCB01000089.1 GCA_002899805.1 Fervidicoccus sp. | reverse complement strand
CGAGCTATCAAAGCAAAAAGCCTTAAAACCAAATAAAATGGTAGAAAGGTAAACAAATCCTCTCATATATGCAGGGTCTTCGCCCTATACGCCCTCCTTTCCTGCGCGTTATGCGCGGAATATTCCAATGAATCGTCTAAAGGGGCAAGAAAAACTTCTTCCCCATAGCGATAAGCTAAGGCTTTTGAAATGAGCCAATCCGCTACATTGGGATTTTTAGGAAGGAAGGGACCGTGAAGATAGGTGCCGATGACATTTTTGTAAATCGCCCCCTCAAATCCATCCTTCCCGTTATTCCCATAACCCTTCAGCACCTTCCCCAGGGGATTAACTTTTTCCCCAAGAAATGTCCTCCCACTGTGATTTTCAAATCCAACGAGCTTACCAAAAAGGGGAGATTCAACCACTGCATTTCCAATCATCCTTCTATCTCCTCCCACTGTCCAAATGTCGAGCACATCGATTCCCGGGATATAAACGCCGTCCTTTGTTTTGAAATACTTCCCGAAAAGCTGATAGCCACCGCAAATGAGAAGGATTGGAAGTCCATCCTCCACGAGTTCAATGATTTCCTCTTTGTAGTTTTGAAGGTCATTTCCCACTATCCTTTGCCCTCTATCCTGCCCACCACCCATAAAAAGCAAATCCGCTTCTTTTAAATCCCTCTTCTCCCCCACTTTTAAGTTTTCCACCTCGCAATTTATTCCCCTCCATTGACAACGCCTGAGGAGAGTGATGATGTTTCCCACATCACCATACAGGCTCATCAAATCTGGATATAAGTAGAAAATCTTCACCTTCATTTCATCATCCAAAAATCCTTTAAAATTCCTTCCTTTGCAAGATAAGCCCTGATGTTGAGCATAGCGGTGTAATTGGGAAGAATATAAAGAACTTCTCCTTTGTCCATCAGGGAGATTGCTTTCTCAAAAGCCTTACCGATAGGGTTTATCACCTCCAGCTTTGAGGTAGGAATTCCAGCATACTTGAGGCGGAGAGCGATATCCTCTGCTCTGATACCTGCACATACTGCAAAGCGAAAATTCTCCTCATTTAAGCTTTCAAAATCAACATCCCAAATCCAGGAGGTATCCGTTCCATCCGCTAAGTTATCGTTCAAAATCAATAGGAAATTCTTCTTCCTTTTATCTCGCTTCAAGGTATCTATGTTTATGGAAAAACCGACGGGATTCTTCGCAAGAAGGAGGATGCACT
>POCB01000134.1 GCA_002899805.1 Fervidicoccus sp. | reverse complement strand
GACCGCTCTCCTCTTCCTGCCCTCGCTTTGACCACTAATACTTCTATCCTCACCGCTCTCTCAAACGATTATTCGTTTGATATCGTATTTGCGAGACAAGTGGAAGCTTTAGCCGCGGGAAGGGATATCGTCATCGGAATCTCAACGAGCGGAAAATCCAAAAGCGTGATAGAAGGAATTAAAATGGCAAAGAGAAAAGGCGCCTTTACAATAGCCCTAAGCGGAGGCGATGGTGGGGAACTCGCAAGGGAAGCAGATATCGCTTTCATCGTTCCATCAACCAACACCCCGCTTATCCAATCAATACATCTTATGATTGGACATCTTCTCTGCGAGATAATAGATGAACAGCTCTCAGCCAAAGATGAAAAAGAAAAGGCTTAAGGAAATACTTGACAGTTTCAAAGGATTGGAAGTAATTGTTCTTGGCGACTTAATCCTTGATGAATACAACATCGGCAAGGTCAGCAGGATATCGCCTGAAGCACCGGTTCCCATAGTGGAGATAGAGCATCGCTTCTTCACACCGGGAGGAGCTGCAAACACAGCGGCCAACATCACCGCTTTGGGCGGGCACTGCAAATTGTTAGGCGTTGTAGGAGACGACGAATATGGGAGGTTCCTTATCCAGGAACTTCTGAAAAGGAAGATAGATACGGAGGGAATTATCGTAGACCGCCCCACGACTTGTAAGAACAGGATAATCGCCCACACCCAGCAGGTTGTTAGAATAGACAGGGAAAGCAGGGAGCCAATCAGGGGAGAGGTTTTAAGCAAGGTAAAGGAGAAGATTTTGAAATGGATAAAAAATAAAGACATTATGATAATAGCATCCGATTACAATAAGGGTTTCTTTCACCCCGAGGTTGCCCAGTTTCTCGTTGAGATAAGCAGTGAGAATAACTCCCCCCTCATCGTAGACCATAAACCTTTTCAAAGGAGCCTTTCTCATTTGCCCCAATGAGAAGGAAGCTCGCTACGCCGCTGGAGACGCAACCGAATCCCTCCCCTTAGACGAAGTGGCTTCATTGTTACTTGCTCGCCTTTCCGTAAACGGCGTCCTAATAACCCAGGGGGAAAGGGGAATGAGCCTTTATAGGAGAGAAGAGAAAATCCATATCCCTGCATTGGCAACCGAGGTTCACGATGTGACCGGTGCAGGTGACACGGTTATGGCTTCCCTCGCTTTGAGTTTAAAGGCAGGGGCTTCCTTCAAGGAGG
>POCB01000197.1 GCA_002899805.1 Fervidicoccus sp. | reverse complement strand
CGAGACCCCTGGTTTCTCCACAAATTTGTGGAGCATGAGGCTTTTCACGTAGTTCATCCAAGGGATCTACTTAGGCTAGCGAGAGCTTCCAATTATGTTCTTATTTTCTGTTATATGTTGATGTTTTGTTGTTCTTGTTCTTCTTCTTTTTCCTCTTTCGCTATCTCTTTTATCTCTTCTTGTCTTTTTCTGAGTATCTCCTCCTTCCTCTTCTGATCCTTCTGGAAGTATGAGTCCGGGAGCTTCAGGAGTGGATATATGAACACGTCTATTGGAGTGTTCTCGGATTTTGTTTCGTGGTAGAATAGTGTTGTTGTCGCGAGCGTGTGTGTCTTCGATGTTTCTCCGACGACTCTCTCCTCAATTAATCTCCTGACGAAGCTCGCTATATCCTTCGGGTTGTTGGCCACGAGTATTAGGGAGCCGAAGGCTCTTCTAGCGGCTATGAACTGATCCCTTAGCTTCCTGAAGATCTTCTTCTCCTCACCAGTCGTCCACATCCAGTATGGGTGAAGCCACACAGAGACATCGTCTATGACTAACACAGGTATCTTAACGTCTTTCGCCAACGCCTCATCCACCAGCTGAATAAAGCTCTCTATGTCCCCCACAAAAAGCTTCTCAGTCATCTTCTCGATCTCTCTATCGCTGTAGTCTCGCAGAAGGATCTTTAGTGCATTGGCTATGGAGAAGAATGTGTATGTTGTCTTCCCAGCACCAATGAAGCTTTCCACAGAGACAAGTTTCCCATGGCCCTCCCTATATCTTAGGAGAATGTCTAGGAGCATTGAGGTGAGGTAGCTGGGTATCTCTCCGTAGGGTTTCCTGTACTTGTCGAGTAGCTTAGCCACGTTTTTTATCCCGTATGAAGCCGTTAATCTGTTCAGGACGAGGAATATTAATTCTCCCACGAATACGTATGAGAAGAAGAGTTTCTTCGAGAACGGTTGGAACAACCTTGGCTTCTGCACATAGTACTTGGCTGGGACATATTTGCTCGGTAGATTATTGAGAACCTCAATAATAGTCTCCTTGGTGAACCCGCTATCAGTATCTAATGTAGCATACAGATATCTTCTCAACACCTCCTCATGAGGGGTGCCTCTAATCGGTATCTTATCAATTGCATCAAGAACAATCTCAAGAAAACTCTTGTCAATCGACTCAAGAAATCTAATCGCTGAGGTGAACATGTACACTATCCGATCCACTTGAAAAGGGAAGTACTTC
>POCB01000178.1 GCA_002899805.1 Fervidicoccus sp. | reverse complement strand
CCCTCACAGGGGCGATTATAGCCACATCTATAAAGCCGAATATCCTTTTTATCATCTTCGGTATCGTGATGCTATATTCCTCTGTTCAGATGTTCAAAACAAGAAAACAGGAACTCCCCATGGGAGTCAAGGCAAGTCCCTTAGCAAAGGCTTTAAAGCTAAACGATTCCTATTACGACGAGGCATTAGGTAGAGAGGTTGTATATGAGGTCACCGGCGTTGGGCAGGGGATATCCACTCTCTTCATCGCGGGAATCGTTTCCGGACTTCTTGGATTGGGGGCAGGGGTTTTCAAGGTTCTTGCAATGGATACTTTTATGCGACTTCCTATGAAGGTATCTACCACAACGAGTAACTTTATGATTGGCGTGACAGCTGCCGCAAGCGCCGGCTATTATCTCGCTCACGGCTTTATAGACCCTTTCATCGCCGCTCCTGTCGCCTTAGGGGTTCTTATTGGGGCAATGTTCGGAACAAGGGTTTTGTTCAAGATAAGGAGCACAACGATACGGCTTCTATTTGCCCTCGTTGTCTTATTAATATCCATCAGGATGATTATTCAAGGGTTGTAAAAAATGGAAAAAATAAGAAACGAAAGATTTGAATTGATTCTTAGTTATGTTCTTTTGATTGGCGTTTCCCTTAGTGCCCTGCTTATTTTCATAGGCATAATTCTATCCTACCTCCATCATTTACCTGTTCAGCGGGATGTTCTTTCCCTCTTGAAACAAGGGGCGCATTATAAGGGCTACTTAATCCTCGCCCTTGGATTTATTCTCCTTTTAGCCACACCTATAATGAGGGTGATTTTCTCTATGTTCCTTTTCCTTCTCTACAAGGATTGGACATATGTTTTGATTAGCCTGCTTGTCTTGATAATTTTGATAACAAGCATCGTTCTCGGAGGGCTGGGCGGTAAAGCGGTGGGACCTTAAAGTTACTCAACGACCAGGCTGACAAGACGCTTTGGAACTACTATGAACCTCCTCAGCTTCTTCCCTTCAAGATATGGTCTTAGCTTCTCAAGTTTTAGAACTGTTTCCTTGATTTCCTCCTCGTCCGCCTCCGCAGATACCTGCACCGCTGCCCTCACTTTACCGTTAACTTGAACCGGAAGGGTAAGCATCTCCATCTGCAGAAGCTCTTCCTCCCAGCTTGGCCACTCCTCTAAATAAATGCTCCTATCTTTCCCCAGCTTCGCCCACATCTCCTCGCAAATGAAGGGAGCAAATGGGGCA
>POCB01000112.1 GCA_002899805.1 Fervidicoccus sp. | reverse complement strand
TGAGAGCATTGAAGAAATCCTCTCTATGAACAATGCATCTACCCCCAGAATATCTCCCCCCAACAGCTCTGCAGTAGACCTTAAGAAGCATCTGAGCATACGTCGGCGATATATTGAGGAGATAAGCAAGATCATTGTAGTAGACAGTGGCATAAACACTGTCAGAGTCCCTGAACCTCTCACTAAAAATCTCCTTCAGAAGATCCAGAAACTTCTCTCTAACCACAGCCCTCCTAACCACATCATCACCCAACTACATAGTATATGTAAAGAGGCTTAAAAAACACATCTGGGACACACAGCTGTGAACCAAGACAAAAACACAAGAAAACAAATAAACACATAATTACATATTTTTTATATTATATTTCATAATTATTCCATTTCAGTAGTTTCCTCCTCAGACTCCTCATCCTCTAATTCACTTTCCTCCTCAGAGGCTTCAGATTGGTTCTTCAACGTATTCCTCAACGCTTCACAGACTGCTTTATCACTACATGATAATCTGAGGACTAGTACAATATCTATCGTGTTGTCCTCCTCACCACCTACATTCATGTAGCGAATACTTAGATTAATGCCTGACGTACTAAGAAAAGAATTCACTAGATCAACAGCCAGCTTTATAGAATTGATGAAGCCAGCCATCCCAAACACACAAGACACCTACGAGAATACTGACGCTTAGAAAACTTAAAAACTTTACTTAAAAATCTTTAGCTACGCAACCGTGAACTGTGGCTCTAGTCTTGGTATCTGACCCAGATATCAGGTTTATTAACCCAGGTATCTGACCCAGATATTTGGTGGCTGAATGAAGTATAAGACCCGCTACAGCAAGGAGCATTACACACGTATCTGGATTAGGCGGGATACCTATACCAGATTAGTTGAGCTCTGCAGCAGATTTAATACGCCACTGGTTGATTGCTTAGACTACATATTTAATCATCAGAGACTTGAGAGCATAGCGATTAAGTTGGCACACGCAAAGATCATTCCACTAAATGAGCTCATGGAGCTGATCAGAAGCTTGAGCCTTGAGGAGAAGATAGAGATAACACACAGAGTCATTGAGGAGGCTCTTAGACTAGCCAAGCTCCTATACGGCGAGGCTAGAGCCTTAGTTAATTTCAGTGGCGGAAAATCAAGCCTGGTAGCCCTAGACCTCATGCTGCAACACATACCAAGAGAAGAGTTATTGGTTCACTTCAACAACACACTAAACGAGTTCCCCGAGACAAGAC
>POCB01000068.1 GCA_002899805.1 Fervidicoccus sp. | reverse complement strand
AGGGAGTAACAGCTTGCGAGATGCAGGCTACGGGTCTGCCCGTTATCACATCTTTCGTTTGGGCTGTGCCTGAATTCGCCACCGGCGGAACGATACTGTTAAAAAATCACGAGGTGGGAAAAACGGAGAAAATTATAGATGAGATAAACGATAAAGGTATCTTGGAGGAACTTTCCTGGAAAGCGAACAAGGGCATTGTGGAGAAGTGTGGTATAGAGAAGGTGATGAAGGAGCAATTTTTATTGTTTAACGAGTTGCTTAACCGCAAAAAAGCATCCGCTCCCCCTTCTTGATTTCTCTGCATTTGTAGCTTTGATTATATTTGAGAAGGGTTTTTCTTATCTCCAATGGGTCCGTTGGACGATGGTATACGGATATTGCCATTTTAGGTCTGAAGTTCGCTATTGTCTCTTTCGCTCCATAGATTGCATCCAATTCCCCACCTTCTATATCCATCTTTATGTAATCTACCCTTTCTAAATTTAATTCCTTCACTATTGAGTCTAAAGTTTTGCCCTGAACGACCTCGAAATTATCGGTCAATGATTCCCGAATTACGGTATGCTCTATATTTCTGTAGATACTATGGCTCGCAGGGCTTTGGGAAAGGAAGAGTTTCAATTCGCGATTCTCCTTATAAATGGCAACTCTCAAAGGGATAATTTCACCAAATTTACCCCTGTTCAATTCAGCCACTCTCTTGAGCACCTTATAATTTGATTCCTCTGCCTCCACTGCTATAACTTTTCCCCTTAAGCCCACTTTTTGGGCAAATATTAAACTCGCAACACCAATATTAGCACCGCAGTCCATCACGATATCCCCTTCTTCAATTTCCACGGGATATTCTTCATATTGGCTTAATAAATATGTTTCTCGGAGAGCCTCAGAAAAGGTCTTCATATACCCTTTTGGAATTAGGTAAAAAATCCCATCCTTCTCATATACTTTTCCCTCTAGCGTTGAAAGCAATAATTTTAGGTTGTGAGCCAGTGTTTCTATTCTTTCCTCGATAAACTTATTTGGGATTGGCAATAAGTATAAAAATTTTGCAAGGAAATAGCGGAACCTATCACCAAAAGAAGCTACCTTGCCTTTGCGGAAACAAATCATTACATCTAAACCCTTTCCAATTTCCCTTGCCCTTAAGAGGAAAGCTTTTTGAATAAAGGAGACGGTCTTTTTCACGCTAATATGTTCAATGGCTATTAGCTCTCTTAAGAAGTCCCTTATGAGCTATATGTAGG
>POCB01000055.1 GCA_002899805.1 Fervidicoccus sp. | reverse complement strand
GAGGATCCTGAGCTTGATAGCGAGATCTTCTATACACTACTAAGCGATATCGAGACAATGAAGCATTGTGCGAATAGAGCAAAGGAGCTCTTCAACGAGTTACAGAAACATAGTGTGAAGAGGTGATGATGTTGTCGGCGGAGCCTTCAAAGTTGTTATTCATATACTTCCTACGGGGTAGATCAAGACTTTGGCTACTTGTGTCGGAAGATATGTACGCCGAACGTGGCTGTGTGAAGTATAGAGTGAAGAAAGGATATGAAGTGCAGGTGAAAATCATCATAGAGCAGAGGTGTCCAAAGAGAATTATCCCGCATGCCTGCTTCGATAAAGAGGTTAAGGAGATAGTAGAGAAATACACAGATAAGCGGGTTGAGGGATGTCCCGATTAACTAACTATTCCCATGGGATCATGAGGCGGGATGGAGGGATAGTGGTGTGAGGTACTTCAAGGAGCTGGATAAAGAGAGTAGAGTGATGTACCGTATATCTATTGATCATGTTGAGAGAAACAAAATTTTAGCCATGCTTGTTGATAAGGTGTTTTGTGAGGATTTCTCATCGTTCCCAACCAGATGTAGACATTTTGCTTGGAGGTATGAGGACAGGGGTAGCATCGAAGTGGAATTCGGTGTTGCACCAAGTGCAAGCCCAGAACTTATTGACCGACCCCTCTATTTTGTGCTTATAGTGTCTGAGAAACTGGCGGAGCCCTGGTTCTCTGACTTCGCTGAGCTGGGGAGAACAATAGAGACAGAGGGTGTGAGGAATACTGTGAATAGGTTATCGAATAGTCTTAGACAAATAGCTGTGTTGTCGCTTGAGAGACTCAAGAGCGACTCAGTCAGTTCATTCAGCCAGAAGCTACATGGTGTATATGTGAGGAAAGATGAGAGAGGAGAAATGATCTATAGGATAGATGCATCACGCTACGAAGAAAAAGCAGAGATCTGGATATACCACAGCTCAGGAAAGCTTGAAACACCTTTCGTACATGCTCTAATCAGGCTAAGCCCCAGTCTGCAGATACTGAGTAGATGTTCACCGAGAGAAGCAGTAGACATCATTGTGCAAGCAGTTATTGATGAACTCCTCTCCAGCATGAACCGGTGATAAATCCTGTATCTAAACAGTTTCTTTTTTCTTTTTCTCGAATTTTTTCTCTCATATTTACATATTATATGTATTGTGTGTGTATTTGTTCCCTGTGTTTTTTGTGCCCATAGCTGTGTAAAATTTATAAGCTTTCTAACACATACT
>POCB01000042.1 GCA_002899805.1 Fervidicoccus sp. | reverse complement strand
CTCACGAACTGGAAGGAGATAACTAGAAAACTCAGGGAGCATGGCCTGAAATTTCACGCCTGGGTGGAAGTATGGGAATAGTCGAATGGTATCGGAAACGAAAGATCAAGAAGCTGCTTAGGAAGGCCAAGAGGAAATGAAGCTGCTCACACACTTTGTCTTCACTACGAGCCTCCTCACCCTCCTCTCCACGCCTTCCTGGGCTCCCTCAACGCCTTCTTCCTCTCCTCCTTCTCCTCCCTCTCCAACTTCCTCATAGACGGTCTGGGACACGAGATCAGGGGAGGATTCCCCACTATTCCTGGCCCTGGGCCTACTGACCGGTCCTTCCCACATGCTCCTGGACGTGTTCATGGAGAGGGAGATATACGTGAGGAGGGACGGGAAGTGGAGGAGGTTCGCTTTGGCCCACTTCAGCTATGATAACCCACTGGCCAACGGTTTAGTGATATTATTAGGAATATTAATATTGCTTGCAGCAATACATGTTCACTACTATGATTACTATCACTATTATCATTATTACAACTATTATTCCTAACGAGATAATTTACGAATAAACTCCCCAGTTTAGTAAGAAAAATTCAGCTTACCATTCTCTCTATGACTTTCCTTATCCTGTCCTTTACCGCCGAAATCTCAGCAACTATCTCGTCATCTTGGAGTTCAAAAGTAGCGAAACTGAGAATCTCATCTAATCGAAAGTAAACCCTCAATAACTTAACTAGCTCTTCCAGGTTCCTCTTAGTCTGCAGTACCTCACTCATAGTCCTTCACCTCTAAATACTGCTGGACAGAAATATTGAGTTAGAATTGAGTTAGACAATTATCAGTAACAAACGAAATAACTGAGAAAAAAATACTAGCAGCGTGATCTTTTTAAGGGTGAAGAACAGGATGGGCCTGTGGGATACATTAAGTAGAGAAAAAAGAAAGAAATTTATGAAAACTCGTCCAATTTGAACAACCTTCAAACGCCACAGAATCCTAATAACCATCATGGAGATGGATTGTGGGGAAGACACTACTATGAACCGTACTCACGAGAGAAACTCGGAAAAGCCGGCAATAACGAGATAATAGACGAGATAATAAACGTTCATAGAGACAAAGATCGTTATGGCGTGACTGAATTTAACCCGCGTACATACCACCTCTATCACAACCGGATCTCCGATCCAAAATTGAAGGAGTAAAAATTAATCAAAGAAATGAATTTTTTCTTGTTTACAATCTTCCCCATTATAATGGAAATTGTAAACCT
>POCB01000274.1 GCA_002899805.1 Fervidicoccus sp. | reverse complement strand
TGCACCAGGGACATTGTATGCTTGCCCAAGCAATGCATACACCAGCAATAGCAGTACTGCTACAATAGCAATACCTATCATAACGTCCCTGAACAGAGCAACACCTGAAGTCACATTTATGGACATTTTATCACCTTTTTCAAGTAGATATATGTTAAGGGAATATATAAGTCTTACCTAGAAGAGAGATTAGTGAACAATCGAAGTCGAAGCAGAGCAGAGGAAGAGAGACTAGGCACGTAGAGAAAGCTTCTTCACGACCCTGTAGAAAGCTAGGTAGCTTGTTTGAAGCTCCTGCCTCCTCACTTCTTTACCGAGCTTCTTTGAGAGCTCTGATGAAACAATTCTGTGCCTAGCTATCATATCAATAACTGGTCTCTCAATCTCTAGGAATCTTCTCCATAATCTCCTGATAGGCACACCCTCCTTGTATGGTTTGACGTATTTCTCGAAGAAGTACTTCTCCGCCTCCTCAACATCTGACTTCGTTAATTCAGAGAAGCTCTTCTTACCTGTTCTGTAGAGTGCTATCCAGTGAATAATCGTGGGCTTGGTATAGATCTTCCCCTCAGCCCTCAGTCTCTCAATAACTCTCTTAACCTTCCTCCTAACATCCTCAACATACTCCCTAGCCACAGCAACCTTGAGCTTGTGGTACAGCTGGATCATGTCCTTAAGAGACTTAATCTGCGACTCAAGAACCACACTCATAACAGCTGAGTCTGTGGATCCCTTCAGCCTCTCAAAGATCTCGATGACACGATTAAAAGCCTCAGAGATATCAGTGTCTCTAACAAACTCAAGTCTCCACCCCCTCTCGGCAAAGTATCTAATCAACTTCTCGTAGTGCTCAGGGTCAGCACACACTCTATCAATACTCTCAGCAACCATTATGCTGATGTTGTTAGCCTCCATGATCCTGAGAGCAGTGAGAAAAACAGGTCTCTGAAAAGGATCCTCTACACGAGAGACACCCACCTCATCAAGTCTTATGCAGTTGAGACCTCTCCTGCCGCAGTACTCTCTTATAACAAACCACTGGTTGTCAGGGTTCTCATCCTCCTGGCTAACCCTGATGTAAGCCACAGCTGTGGTAACCAACGAGGGTAGCCCTAAAACAATTGTTTTAGACAGAGAGGATTAAAACATTGCGAGTAATTAATGCTCGTGGTGTCTCGATACTATCTCAACCACTCTCTTTATCTTCTCCCTGAATCTCTCCTCACTAAATCTCCACGCTCTTCTCCTCAGCTCATCCCTCTCCT
>POCB01000226.1 GCA_002899805.1 Fervidicoccus sp. | reverse complement strand
AATAGGCATTGGGACAGCGGGGGTCGTGTATCTGAGATACTCAATAAATGTGTATAGCTCAGCATCACCACATGCATAAACAATCATTCTGGGGAGCCCAGGCATTAGATCAACACGCATCCCAGCGGTAGGACTCCTAACACTAAAGAGCTTAGCAGGTGGATACAGCATAAGTCTCTGAACAGCCGATATAGAGACCGTCCCAGTCCCTATAAGAACATTGAGTGAGCTGATACCACCAGTATAGAGCTCTCCGAGAGAAGTCGTGCAGTCATTCCTAACATCAAGAGGCAGACCCATCCCATACCAAGCCTTGATCATCTCAGTAGCCGACTCACGAGACACGTAGTATGCCTGAGGAAGCCTGTTTAGAAAATCAGCGTATGGAGAAGGATCCCTATCAGGAGCAGGCTTAGTGAATTCATTAACCAACTCAATAAATGACCTTAGAATAGACGGAGGGATCTTACTGATATCAACACCACTCAACTGAGCCGACTGAATATACATCGGAGGTCTAGGACTAATCTCCTCATAGAATATCATTGTGGGGAGACTAGTCTCCTCCTCAATATATCTCTTAACCTTGTCCTTAAGCGATGCATCACCACACGTGAACACATACATCTTCCTGAAGTGAGCACCCACACCAATAGCCACGCCCTGTAGAACAGGCTCTATCTCTCTGATATACGGAGAGTATCTAGGCGTAACAATACTGCTTATGTTGTAGAACCTCACAGCAGTCTTGAAAGCCAGGTCAAGAGCTGGTGCAAGCATCTTTCTATTAGCCTCAGCCGATAACTCTCTCTCAGAAGCTGAAATAATAAATGATGTGTAGAAGTCCATAGCTGACTTAACCCTCTGAAAAACATCGTAATCAACTATCGGCACAAAACCAATGTATAGAAAGCCCGATGAAGGAGTGGGGTAGTGCTCACCTAGGAAACTTATGCACGTGTCATAGACCTCGAACTCGAAACCAGCCTCACGACCCCAGGCAATTATGTATTGAAGAGCCTCAAGCGGGTATAGATACTCGTATAATGACTCATACTCGGGTCTGAAAGCAATCATGTTATCAATCTCCTCAGGAGGCTTAGATCTCTCAACAAGAGTCATTAGAAACTTAGTTATTGTTAAGAACCCAGGGTCAGGGATCCTGAACCTCATATCAACAAGGATCTCTCTCGGAGCAGGAGGCGGGGTAATAGGTGTGGCGGTAATAGGTGAGGCAGGCACTTTCTTAAGAAGATCCTCAGGAAGCTCCTTA
>POCB01000182.1 GCA_002899805.1 Fervidicoccus sp. | reverse complement strand
CGAAGCGATGACCTCATTGGGATTGAACATCCTGAGAGTTTGCTTCAATACTAGCGCTGAAAGTTATTTGGAAGTCTTCAGAAAGCTCGTTGAATGCAAGGTCATATCCCATGAAACTGGGAGAAATATGGAGAGGCTAGCCAGGCTGAGAAATCTGATCGTTCACAGATATTGGGAGATAGATGATTTCAGAATTTATAGAGAAGCTAGAGAAGGTGGGTTAGATAATATGAAGATGTTCGTTGAAGAGGTGAAAAGGTATGTCTCTAGAGCTTGAAGAGAGAGATAAGTTCAGGTTCTTCAGATTGAGCAAAGAAGAGAAAGGGAGAATTCAAGAAATTTTGAGGAGCCTATTGCTTAGTCATGCGGAGATCGTCTTGGCTATCCTCTACGGATCTTTCTTGAAAGAAGTACCATTCAGAGATATCGATATCGCAGTGTATGTAGTAGATGGAAAGCTCGATACGATAGACTATGAACTCAACTTGATTGCTGAGTTTGAAGGAAAGCTGAGATATAAACTCGATCTGAAGGTTTTGAACGACGCGCCTCCGTGGTTTGTTAGAATGGTCCTAGAAAATGGTGAGGTATTATTTGAAAGGATCCCACTCCTCTCCGAGAAGCTATACCTCAAGTCCATAGACGAACAATTTCTGATAAGAAGGTATTCGATGGATCCTTACCTTTCGGGAAATCAAGAAAAATAATTGGAGAAAAACTCCCGATATAGACTTATGTACCCAAAGAGAGAGGTTTTTATCTTCCATCAAAATTCAGTTTATTAAAAAATTCTCAGTCTCCTTATAAAACTTTCAATGTGAAAAAACCGAACATTAGGGCGAAGTAGGTCACTTGTGCAACCATCCTATTATTAGCCCTATGACGAAACCAGCCATAACTGGTCCAACCAGGAGAGCGCTCATCAGCTTTGCTAGTTCGATGAAGTACTGGAGATATTCCTTGCTCCCTGTTATCTTCTGGAAATAGTCTCCTGACCCAGAAAGGCTCCAAACGTTCAGAACTATGCCAGCTATGAGAACCAATATGAATGCTATTATATATTTGAAAGCCTTTGCCAATATGTAGCCCAGCAAGATGCCCAGGATCAGCTGTATGCCTATAGAGATTAACAGCTTTGGGTTAGAAGTGAGCAGGTCTATTGAGGAAATGTTCCCCAAGGTAGCTGTCTGAAATATGATAGGTATCTGAAGCATTTTTTCCACTGTCTCTTTTGTTTGTGGATTTTAATAAATAAGTTTTTCATGAAGATAGGGGCAGA
>POCB01000190.1 GCA_002899805.1 Fervidicoccus sp. | reverse complement strand
ACACTTAAAGATTGTATTTCCTGCGCCCTTTGAATTTCTCCCTGAGGCGAAACAACGCCCAATCCTTCCTCACCCCATTTGAGCTCTATTTCCACCTTATCAATTCTTCGCCAAGAACAGGGATTGAAAACTATGACTGATTGACCTTCCGTTTGGATTGCCCTTGCGATGCTTTGCATTGCGTTAAAAGTTGCCTTATCCCCCACATCCATAACACCACCGATTGATTTTTGAGCATCCTCATAAGCAGGGGGAATGCTTGAACCCGCAAGTATATCGTGAAATTGACAGAATAGAAGATTCACCCAAGCGGAGCGCAACTCTTCCTTTGGATATCTACTGCCCACTAATAGATGAGCGAGCACGGATAGCTTTTCCGCTGTCAAGAGAGAATTTTCACCCTTTCTATTTAAATCTTTTATTAAACTACAGGAAGTGTAACAGCCTCGTGAATGATATTGAAGCTCATCCTCAACAAGCGGCAATTCTTCACCCTTTGCTTTTTCAAAGAACTCCTCCGTTGTAGCGAAAAGGAATTTATGCCCTGGTATCTCCTGGGTAATCGCCTGCAGACTTTCAATATTTGCCTCCTTTCCATAGAAGAACATAGCTATATTCAGTTTCCCTTCAAGTTCACCTAAAAATCGTTCTATGTTCTCCCTCAAGTCACCTCCCTCCGTGGTGTAGGAAAAAGGGATGCGATAGGCTATCACAGAGGAACCATCCTTGCTCTGCCAGCGAAAAAGATAAGAAGGCAGTTCCTTCTCTGCCGGGGAGGGACGCATAAAAACATAAAAATCCATACCCGATTTACTCAATATCTGGGGAAGGGAAGCGTTATGACCAAAGGAATCGGGGTTATACCCTACCTTGGCTATTCTTCCGAAATTCTCCTTGAAGAAAAGCTGACCATAAAGCGAATGTCGGACAAACGACTCCCCCGTGGGAATGTTACAATCTGGCTCCACTATCCATCCACCTACAATTTCCCATCTACCTGCTTTAACATAATTTTTGATTTTCTCAAAAATCTCCGGTTCCAATTCCTTAATCCATTTATAGAAAATAGCGGATGAGAAAGTGAATTTAAAATCGGGATATTTCTCCATAAGCTCCAAAACAGCTTTACAAGTTGCCCTCACTACCTGCAACCCTTCCGGCCAACGCCAAAGCCAGACAGGGTCTATATGAGAATTTCCAATCAAATATATATCCATCTGCAAAACCTCCTTTTACTTTTGTAATTTTCATTAAATCCACTTAATATGACTTGTCAAGCGATTT
>POCB01000094.1 GCA_002899805.1 Fervidicoccus sp. | reverse complement strand
TCATATAAGTATTGAGACCCAGCAGGGGAATCCGGTAGAAACACAAAAAACTTTTTAGAAACCCACTAACTACTAAGTAACTTACTTATTAACTAACTAATTAGTTACTTATTAACTTATTTACTAACTAAATAAGTGGTGGTGGTGTGGTTAGGAGAATTCTTCTTGTTCTTGATGACGAAATTTTTGAGAAGCTCAAGAAGTTGAAGGGAGAGAGAAGTTGGGAGGAGTTTCTTGTGAAAACTGTCTTGACATGTATCAGCTCATCATCTCCTGAAGCCAGTGAGAAGAGTAATGTTTCCTCGGGGAAAACAGAGACCGCTTCGAAATCAAGTAAGGAGACTGGGGATGTGGAGAAGTCTCCGAATATTTTTTGTAAACCCAAGTCAAGAATCTATGATGTTAAGCTCTATGTAGAGGGTATCGAGAAGCGTGGTGTGAAAGTGAGGGATTGGTGGGAGGAGGATGATAAATACTGCTTCGTGATTGAGTGATTCTTTTGTTTCTCCTATATCATTTCTTCTCTTAGTAGTGATGCTCCGAGTCTTATTCTTAGTGCTGTGACTCTTATTGCTCTGCGGAATTTCTCTACCCACTCCTGGCTCATGTTCTTAAGCTCATCTATTGATTTGTCTGGGTGCTTGATGCTTAGTGCATCCATTATTAGCTCTGTTAATGCTTTCTCAAGTCTGTTTTCATCGAGTCTTCCACGGACATATGCTTCTGTGATTATTGAGAATGTTGCTGTTATGTCGGCTCTTGTTGCTGGGTCTGAGACCCCGTCTAGTAGCTTGAGTATTAATGTGTGTAGACTCACTCTACTCCACCTCCTCATAGATCACTTTCAGCAATGCTTTCATCACCAAGTCCTCTTTCTTCACTCCGTACTTCTTCTCCACCTCCTCTAGTCTTATCATTACCTTCTCCGGCACTCTTATACAGATTGTGTAGTAAGGCATTTATCTCCCTACTACTACTTTCTAATTCGTCCCTAATTAACTTGTACAGTGCTCTTATTCTGAGACTTGTCACGGTTCTGTCTTCTCTTATTTTTCTCCTCAGGATCTCTTTTATTCTTCTCTCTGTCTCCGGATCTATTGATATCGTGATGTTTATCGAGACTGTGGACTCAGTTGATTTCTCAACTATCTCAAATGATGGATCCACGCCATAGAATTTTCTTATTCTCTCTATTGCGTCTCTCATGAGATTAAGTGTTATTGAGCGGATCTTGTTTAGAATATAGAATCTCAGTCTCCCATACTCCTCTTCAACAAGCTTGTTTATTAATTCCTCAAGCTCTGACTCAATTGTTATAACCATGCTTGTCCAACATTATTTCTGTTTTTCAGCTTTAAAAATACCTATATGGAGTTCATATATGTTCATGTATGCTTCGTGAAAAGCTTTTCGGCGAAACGTTTTATTTGGTGAGCACTAGATGACTCTATACAGAACCGGTCAATGGAGATTTGCTAAGTACAGTGCTAAGTACGACCCCACGACAATAGGCACTAGATTTGCTCAAGTAAAGGACGTTGCCTTAGCCAGAGCACAGGAAGGAATGCTTCTATATGCCTCAGTGCAGGATCTTGTGAGACCCATACTTGATAAATATGGTGTGACGGGTACTGATAGAGCAAAGTACATTGGTTTCGCTAATAAGCTCTTAGCACATGTTCTTAGAGCTCCTGCGGAGTCTGGTGCTAAGTACGCTAGTGGTCTAAAGAGCTTCTACGTAACAGCCTTGGGTGCGGATCCAGCAGTTATAGACGAGATTATTCAAGTGGTTGCTGGCTGGGTAGCACCTTACTAGCGACTGGCTAGTTAAGTAGTTTTTTTCTTAAACAATACTCTTTTTTTCTTCTCTATCCTCTTTTTTATTGGATGCGTATGCTTTATATCCTCACGTCTAATAGAGCTGTGTCTCTTCAGAATGTTGCTAGAGATGTCCACAGTGTCGCTTCTAGACTCGGTCTAGAGTCCACTGTTAATCTCTATCTAATGGCTCTGCCGGATCTTGTTAAGAGGGCTTCGGCTGTTATCTCTGTAATGACTCTTGACCCAATGTTCACTACTCCCTGGATTCTTCTTCACAGAGATCTGAGTAGGTGGGGTGTGGCGAATATTTACTACGCAACTGTGGAGGGTAGATTGAACAAGATCTTTCTAAGAGACTGGATGAGGAGTATTAATCTAGTCGCTAACTCAGAGTACTCCAAGAAGAAGTTTGAGGAGGCGGGTTTCAAGGTGCTTGGTGTCGTTCATCACGGTATTGATCCTGGGGCTATTGAGGAGGCTAAGAAAAGAGTCTCTTTCGGGGATAGATACATCAGGGACAAAATCGGTGATAGAAGTGGTAAGGTGGTTGCTTTAACAGTCTCTAACTCTCATCCACGCAAGGGACTGGCTTGGCTTAATAAGATTGCTTCAATTGTTCATCAGAAGGATCCCAGCATCAGGTTTCTTGTGATCACTGAGGACCGAGGCTTGAACTACTTTATTGATAACCCAGCTGTTGTTGCGGTACCTGACTTCGGTAGATTAGATAGGTCTCTTATACTCTCAATTATTGCCTCAGCTGATATACTTGTTTTCCCGAGTCTCAGTGAGGGTTTTGGCTTACCGGTTCTAGAGGCTATGGCTCTAGGTGTCCCGGTTGTCCATGCTGAGCTCCCCCCGCTGATGGAGTTTAGTGTGGGTTTCACGGTTCCTGTGAAAGATGTCTCTGAATTCGATAAGTCTGAGATTGGTTTATCAGGTATCATATATGAGCAACATATCTATGATGTTCATGAGTTTGCTGATGTAATTATTCAAGTGGCGGATCTTGTTAAGACAAAGGGTAGTGCTTTAGCGAACTACAGGCGGAAGGCTTCTGCGGTTGCTAAGAAGCATGATATCTATCTGCTTTATCCGAGGCTAATATCTTTTGTTAAACCTGATCTAGTTGTTGCTGAACTAGGATCTGTGGATGAAATTGCTTCTGAGGTTCTTGGGTATATAGAGGATGTTCATGGCAAGTCTCCCTCGCCCAAGATCTTTAGGTACCCGGGTGGCGACTATTTTATCAAGGATCATCTCATGAATCTAATTTCTCGTGCCCCATCAACCAAATTTGTTGAGGTCTTCGGTGGATCGGGTTATATGTCTATGACTGTTCCACGTGACAAATTCAAGCTTATTGTCTATAACGATATTGATGAGCTTCTGGTGAATCTGTTTCTTGTTATTAAGGATCGGTATGAGGAGCTTCAGAAGAGGCTTGCTCTTCTGCCTTTCTCACGTTCAATTTTTAAGAGATATTTAGAGGATCTTAGGTCAGGCAGGATTCATTCTCTTGATCCTGTTGAGAAAGCTGTTGAGACATTCTATCTTCTACAAGCATCTATGTGGGGTATTGGTTTAAGTGGTAAAGCTGGTTTTGCTGTTGCCCGTGAGAAGTCTATGGTGGCGGAGTATAATAGAAAGATCTCTTCTCTCCCTGAGATCGCTAAGAGACTCCGTGACGTGGTTATTGAGAACAAAGACTTCAGAGACGTTATCAGGCTCTACGACACTCCTGAGACATTATTCTACTGTGACCCGCCTTTTTTGGATGTCGGGGAGAAGGAGCGTGACACTTACTACAGATACACTTTCACCGAGGCTGACATGAGGGATCTGCTTAACATACTCTCCTCCATCAAGGGGAAGTTTATTCTTAAATTGCCTGAGGATAACTTCAAGTATGATTTCGTTAAGTCATGGGTTGAGTCTAATAAGTACAGTATTTATGTTATTGAGCACTCATGGTCTATGAAGAAGACTGTTGGTTCTGGGAGACCTAGGTTCACTACTTATCTAGTCTATAACTACTTAATTGATTAGTGGATGCATGTTTATTAGCTCAATAAACTATTTTGTTTCTGTGGGATGCGTATGAGTGGTGGCGAGAAAATAACTGATATTGAGGAGAAGATTCGTGAGGAGCTTCAATCAATTTTCCTTGATCTATTAACAAGTGCACAAAAGCTTTCGTATGAGCTCGCCACTCTTGAGCCCAAAGATAAGTATTCTGCGGATGAGCTCAAGGATCTCTTTGACTCAGCCAGGGAAGTTGTTTCTAATGTTAAGAAGATGCACCGCTTCCTTGAGCGATACGCTAGGAGGAGGTAGCTGATTAAAACATATTTACTTTATTAATTCTTTTTTTGATTTGGGGCTATGTCGGCTCCTCAGAAGCCTGTTCTTGACTTAACTATTCTACCGATCGATGTTGAGATTGAGAGATGTATTGTTTCTCTTCTTGAGGTCGCTAAGCTCAATCTTCCCTGGAACGAGTATCTTGTCTCGGTTCAGATCAGATGTGGTGATGCTTCTTCACAAATTTTCCATGTCTCTTACAGAGACTCTAGAGAACTTATGACCAAACTCAGGTTCGAGGTCGCTAAATTCAAGTATCTCCTGTATGTTCTTGGTAGAGACCGCCTCAGGCAACTAGGTATCATAAAGCAATAATTAATATCTTTTCAGCATCTAGTTATATACTTGGATAATGACTATGGCTTTGGGGAGTGCTCAAGGATCTATTCTCTCTATAGAGGATCTGGAGAGTATAGACTGGGATCTTGTTTCGTCATATGTTCTAGGTGTAACAGATCCTATTGGTCAATTAAGAGATTGGTTGGCTACTACATTAACAGCTATTGCTGATGATATTAAGAAGACTGTGGTTTCTCAAGCAACTGAGATCAAGGGTTTGGTCAGAGATGCTAGAACTGTTATTGACTACATCTATTCTGATACTCAGAGTATTCTTAGAGCTGTTTCGACACTGATTGATGTTGTCTCATCAATTGTTGTTGCCCCTATTAATCAGGCTCTTAACTGGGTCTCATCGACGTTTCCTTATGTAAGGGATCTTGTTTACTCCATTATTAATGAGTCTGTTAGGTACCTCACTTCTCTCCCGGGATACGTGTCTGCGATTATCTCTGTCTATAATGAGCTTACTTACAGTATCAGATCTGGGTACTCGGCACTTTATACACAGCTTATGTCTTTTAGAGACTCTTTGTCTAGTCTTGTTTCTCACACAATGGTTCTCTTCTCTGACCTAGTATCAACTATTAGGACTGGGTTCAGCTGGTTCATTGATCAGGTCTCTAGAGTGCCTGCCCTCATTGACGCAATCACTGCCACTGTCTCTATGTCAATCACTAAGTTAATGGATCTAGTGACTAATGTAGAGAAGTTATTCACTGGGTTCATAGGCGATGTCTTCACGGGTGTGGGCGGTGTTGTTTCGTGGGTGAGGGCTGGCTTCAAGTCTATTGTTGATACATTGTCTGAGTTATCGCATAGTATGAGGATGTGGTTTGAGGAGTCTACTAAGACTATTTATTCTCTAACACTTGCTTTCCAGGGCTTCGTGAATGCTATTCTCAGGTTCCCTGACTGGTTCGAGTCTTACCTGACTTCTCCACTGCTTAGGCTTGTGTCGGCTGTGATGATTGGTTTCGAGATCATTGATAGGAGGATCGGCTCATACTTCCCGCAGTGGATCTATTCTCCTCTCATGAGACTCATCGATGTTTTCTACGTATATATTGGTTATCTACCGATCTGGTACGAGCATTATATCTTTAATCCTCTCATGAGGCTTATCGATATTATTCCTAGGCTCCCTGATAGAATAGGTGACATAATTGATTCAAGACTTGTTAAACCGCTTCTATTCGGCTTGGACGACATAGTTGAATTCTTTAAGTGGCTTTTTGAGCAGATTAAGGCGTTTATTAAGGATCCAGGCGGTTACTTAATGACGAATTTTGTTCTTCCGATACTTAGTTTCTTGTATGATGCTTCTTCAAAGATCTTTGGTTTCTTAAGTGATGTTGGTAAAGCTATTCTCTCAGGGATCGAGACACTTATTAAGGTTGCTCAAGATTTCTTCACGGATCTTGGTAAGAAATCTGCTTCTCTCATCATGTCTCTTGTCTCGGTGCTTTGGAACGGCTTGGCATCTGCTGGTGAGTTGTTTAAGAATGCGTTTAGTGCACCTGTCTCTAGTTTTCTCAACTCTACTTTTGAGGCTGTTAAGTCTTTTGTGAAGGACACTTCTCTGGCTCTGATCAAGTCTTTTGGGCAGGAGGGTTATCTTGAGCGTAGGTACCCGCATTGGTTGGAGTTGTTTGCCTCAGGCATCGGGTACTTATCGCTTCTAGGAGCCAGTGTATTGTTTGCTCAATTGGTTTTTAGAGGAGTATCATTTATTTTCACGTCTCTCGCAAAGATCTCTAAGAATGCTGTTGCTGAAATAGTTGCTAGGGTCGCTCCTATTGGTGCGGGTGTTGAGATCAGGACAAGGATCCTTAGTGCCTTTGCCGAGGTTCTTGAGGAGGTTCCTAAGGTTCTTAATCAGTTTGCGGATGAGGTTCTTAGAGGAATGATCTATGGATTCGCTATTTGGACAACTAGACCTATGGCTAGGTTCATATACGGCTTCATGAGGAATATTGTGCCTGTTGAGTTCCCTGAGCTAACTGTTATGCGTGAGGCTGTGAGGAGGTACTACCCGACTAAGGAGTTTAGGAATGTTCTTGAGTATGTTCAGTACGCTATGGCTCTCATAGGATACTCTGATGATGTTCTCAACTGGTTCTTTAGGATACCTAAGGAGGTTCTGCTTGAGGAGCTTGAGGAGGATCCCGCTAAGGTGGTTATTAGAGACAGATTTGAGTCCCCAAGGATCTTCCCGACATCGCTTCTATTCACTATTCCGACACCGAGTGAGCTTGTTAGAATGATGATTAGAGATATTATTCTTGAGCCAAGGTTCTTCACCAAGGTGATGGCTCTACACGGCTTCAACAGGGATCTGTCGCTAATGTTTTATCTGCTTCACTTCAGGTACCCGCCTCCGGAGAAGCTGTGGACATTTTATACAAGAGCTTTGGCTGGTATGCTGTGGTATTCCCCGCCTCCGTCTCTTGCTTCCGAGATCTATGCTGATGTTGATGCTCTTCTCAAAGAGTACGGCATCTCTCAGGAGTACAGACCTATTCCACCGTCCCAGCTAAATGTTACCTCGCCTGATGTTCACAATGCTCATCTCCGTGCCTTAACACTCTACTTCAAGTGGCACGACTATGCTCCTATGAGCTGGGTCAAGAACTATTCTTCTGACAGATTCATTATGTTTGATCTAATGGCTGATATACCCACAAAAATTGATTTTAGGTGGATGGTTAGGTGGGGACTGTTTGAGCAGATAAGTAAATACATTCAGGATCTAAATATTTTCACATTTGACATGATTGTTGATATTATTGCTTCTGCGACTGGTAGAGAGCTGTTTACTCCTAAGCCCACTGGAAGAATCACTCTTGATGTATCACTGTTCGCCAAGGCTCTACAAGCAACTGGGTACCACCCGTACTGGGTTCCTGTGATTGCTGTTGCTGAGTCAATTAATATGCTCACGGATGAGAGAACTCTTCTGAGAACCGGTGTGATAAATCTGTATAAGGAGGGTCTAATAAACATATCTACTGCCGAGGCTTTGATGAGTGGTTTATTCATTAATGAGTTCACTACTGCCTATTTCGACACTTCTGAGTCTAGGTGGAAGAAGATTACTTGGAAGGTGCCTATTGCTTGGATGCCTGCTGAAAGAACACTACTTGAGATGCGTGCGATCATGGACAGGTCTCTTGATATCTACAGAGAGTTCTATAGAGCACTTATATCAGGTGTAAGATCTCTTGTTCTCTCCCCCGAGGAGGCTTCCAAGATCCTCAAGGACTTTAGCACTTATCTCAACTCATATACTTCTGAGGCTCTTAAGGAGGTCACTGGTGTCGAGTCATCTCTTGTTTATGACGAGAAGTATCTTGAGGTCTGGATCAAGTACGCAGTGATTCTTAGGGATGTTGAGGCTAGAGAGAGAGTTAGGTTGTGGATGTATAGACTTGTTGCGTGGATGATGTACAGAGTAACATCTGGGTACCTGAGGGAGGAGGATATTGATAAGATACTTGATGTCTTGAGGAGATATGCTTTCCTAAGCAGTTATGAGGCTGAGGCTATTAGGTCTCTAATGATTAGTTTAATAGGTATCGTGGGTAGAGAATATATCCCGACCCCATCTATGCTCGCAACAATCACTGAGTATGTTCCTGATGCTGTTAAATTCATTGACTCTGTTTTGTCGGCTCATAAGGTGCCTGCGGAGTGGCACGATGTCTGGAGAAGCTATGTCTATGCCCGCTCTCTCAAGTCTGATGCTAAGTCTCTACTATCTACGTATATCAGGGCTCTCAGGTACGGTGCTGTTTCTTCTGATGAGCTTGAGAAATTCATTAAGGAGCTTTCTCAGTACGGTTTCTCGGATGAAGAGATTAAGTTTATTAAGAGGAGGATTGAGCTTGAGGAGTTAATTGATGATGCCAGGGCTTGGAAGCCATCGGTTCTTTCTCTCATCAGCATCATCGAGTATGTCCCTGATGCTGTTAAGCTTCTTGAGAGGTATAAGATTGATCCTGTGTTCAGAGAAGTTATTCTTAGATATGCTAGCGTAAAGCCATTGATTGATGATGCTAGGAGAGCTATATCCTCTTACTACAGATCTCTTAGATACTCCGTTTACTACTCCGCTATCTACGGCAAGCTACCTGAGTTCCAGATCCCCAAGGAGATTGATGAGAGTATTAAGAAGCTTATGGAGTCTATTGGTGTAACTGATGCTGAGAAAGCTGTTAGGGAGCTGGCTGTTTCTCTAGATGTTCTAGTGGATCTCATGAGGGAGAGAGCTAGAGAGTTTAGGGAGTGGAGACCTTCGCTCCTGACTCTTATATCGATCTCTGAGTATGTTCCTGAGGCAGTTAATTTATTGAGTAAGTATGTTATTGACCCAGAGTTCAAGCCTGTGGTTGTGAGGTACGCCAGCATTAAGCCATTGATTGATGAGGGTAGGAGGCTTATGAGCACATTCTACAGGCTTAGGAGGTACTCGGAGCTGTACGGCTTCAAGATACCTGATGACATTGTTAAGACTGTTGAGAATGTATTCGACTTACTTGGTTTAACACGTGAGGAGAGGTTCTTGAGGGAGTTGACTGCTTACATGGAGTACTTAATTGATTACTTCAGGACTGAGGCTAGAGAGTACATACCTACTCCATCTACGCTTGCGACAATTAATGAGTATGTTTCTGTCCCAATGGATCTCATTAATAAAGCACTTGTCTATAGACGTGTCCCACCTGAGTGGACTGATATATGGGTTAAATATATTGTTGTTAGACCGCTTAAATCTGATTACAGAGCCGTGATCTCAGTTGCTCTAAGAGCTTTCAGGTACGGTGTCATATCCGAGGAGACGTTTAATAAAATTGTTTCTGAGGCTAAGAACTACGGCTTCTCTGACACAGAGATTATGTTTATCAGGATGAGAGCGGAGCTTGAGGAGCTGATTTCTGAGGCTAGGGAGTATGTCCCCACACCATCTATACTTGCATCAATCATTGAATATGTTCCTGAGGCTAGGAAGTATCTGCCTACTGTGTTCGAGATTAGGAGGATACGTGGTGTCTGGGCAGAGATCTGGGCTAAGTATATTTTTGCTCGTGAGTTGAGAGATGATGTTGATAGACTCTACAGAGCTGTTATGAGACTTGTTGAGAGATTCATTGTCCCAACCGATGCTCTTGAAAACATCTACAAGCTCTATCAATCTATTGGCTACACTGATGTTGAGCTTGGAATACTTAAGCAGGTGTCTATGTACTCTGTTATTGAGAGAGCTTTTACTGAGGTCATTGGTTCTCTGAGGAACCTGGTTATTATATCTAGGTACAGTGATAGAGCTGTTGATCTTGCTCTGTCAAGAGCTTACGCAATGATTGATGCTCTACCTGTCTCAAACGATGTCAAGAACCTGCTTAAGGAGATGTGGAGACAGTATGTTATTAACTACCAATCCTACCCCGAGGCAAGGACATACGCCACAGAGATCATAAATGCATACGCCTACGGTGTATTAGATGACAAGGGTCTTGAGGATGAGCTTAATAACCTCAGGAGACTAGGTGTCCCGGAGCTAAGGATCCAGCTTATTAAGAGAACAGCTTATCTACGTAGAGCAAGGATAAGTGCTCGCTTAATGATGCGTAGTAGATAAATATTTTCTAGCAAATAATTTTTTCATGGGTGATTAATTGGCTACTCATCCGCAATCCCCTGAGGAGATTATAAAAAAGATTCTTTCTGAGATTGAGAAGAGTAGGCAGGAGATTGATAAAGCTGTTTCTCAGGCTAGGGAGAGTCTAAGTAAATTAACTAAGTTTAGTGAGGAGCTTAAGAAGCTGGCGGAGGAGCTCGGTAAATCTAAACCAACTAAATAAATCTTATTTCCCTAATACATTTATTAGTTCTTTAGCGACTATGTCCCATCTATATCTGTTTCTAAGGATTTTTCTGCGGTACTCATCTACTTTTGCTTTGTACTCGTCGTATTTGTCTAGTATGTCTAGTACTTTTCTTGTTGCGTCCTCAACATCTACTTTGTATCCGTACCCTACGTGGATGCTGTTTCCTGGGAGAACCTTTACTCTCTCCCCCTTCTTTGCTCTTAGGTAATCCGGGACATAGTCTCTGAAGCATCCATTGTCCACTGCTATGACTGGTACTCCTCTCGCTAATGCCTCTAATGTGTTTAGTTCAAATCCTCCGCCTCGGCTTGGTGTAAGCACTATATCTGATATGTCGTATAGAGCCATTTTACTGTACTCATCGAGCCATCCATAGATCTCTACGACACCTAGGTCGCTCACCTCCATCGCCTGCTGTGATCTTTGGAAAGCTGTTTTGAGCACAAGCACGACATCTTCTCTTTCTCTACGTACTCTTCTGTAGATCTCTTTAACCTCATCCCACCCCTTTCTCTCGTGTGAGTGCCAGAGCCAGAATAGTAGTAGCTTCTTCCTATGCTCATACTTGAGGTAGGTGAGGAGCAGTATGCTTGGGTTAATAGGTTTCTGAGGTGGTGAGGAGAATATATTTGGTGTATCGTACCACTCAGGATCTAGTCCGTGTGGCACAACAAAGACTCTTCTTCTTACTCCGGATGATATATATGCTTCTCTGGAGGCGTTTGACGGCACTATTATTTTATCGCATGTGTCTAGGTAATCAACTGCTTCACTAGAGATCCTGTCGCTATCGGCTACGTCTATGCACACGAATTCTCTAAAGTTCTTTTTCCACTGGTACACGTATCTCTTAAGTGCTTCTCTAGGTCTCTCGCTCAGTACTCCTCTTCTTGAGTCATACACACGTGATAATATATATATTGCTGGGTGAATAATTGTTGTGTACTGAATAACTGGTGTGAAGCTCGGGAATACTTTCTCATCTATCTCAACTATGTCAGCTCCGAGTCTCCTCATGTACTCAATATGTTTCTTCGCCACAAGTGTGAAGCTTACTGTGTGCCACTGGGGATAGACATATAGTGTTTTACTCAGCATCTCTTTCTGCACCAGCAGATAATATTTGATCCTCCATCGTTTTTAATTAACTCTATTTCGAAACCAAGAGACTCTAGAAGTCTCCTAAGAGTCGGTATGGTGAACCCTGCTTTATGTGTGTTCTCGGGGTAATCCTGTGCCCCATAGACCCAGAAGCTTATAGCCTTCCACCCACATAGATCCCCGTAGCAGAAGTTCGGATCTAAAATAACTTTTTTGGCGATCGCCTCTAGATCTGGTACCTGGATGTAGAGTCTCCCCCCACATCTCAGTACTCTAAATATGTCTCTTAGAAGATCCTCTACACGTCTCCACGAGATATGCTCTATACAGTCTCTAGCGATTATTTCGTCAGCTGTATTTGTTGGGAAGATTCTCAGCAGATCTTTCTCAAGATCTAGCGC
>POCB01000213.1 GCA_002899805.1 Fervidicoccus sp. | reverse complement strand
CCTGGATGAAGTTCCCGTCTATCTCCACCGCCCTTCTCAGTTCCTCCAAGGATTTTTCAAATTCTCCTATGAATCCATAAATTAGTCCTAAGAGATGATGGGCAGGCGGACATAAAGGGTCCTCTTCCAATATCTCATTTAGCAAAGCTATGGCTTCCTTGTACCTGCCTTCGTATCTCAAAGCAAATGCTTTTTGCAACTTCTCATCCATATCTTACCATCTCTAAATTCATTTATTTTAGTCCCAAAGGTGAGTTTGTCAATTAAATTTTAAGATTTTTTATAACTTTATAATGAATTTTGTTGCTCACCCCTTTTATAAATAATTCAACAAAACCGAGTTTTTTGGTTATAATTACGATGAAAAATGCTGTTAAGGAGGGATTATGCTCAGGTTTTTAACTGCTGGTGAATCACACGGCAAATGTTTAGTTACGATAATAGAAGGATTTCCCGCCGGGTTGAAAGCGGATATACATTTCATCAATGAGGAATTACGCCGTAGACAGATTGGTTATGGTAGGGGTAAAAGAATGGAGATAGAAAGAGACAAGGTGGAGGTTCTCTCGGGGATAAGAGTGGGAAAAACTACAGGAGCTCCTATCTCGCTCCTCATTACCAATAAAGATTACCCTTCTTGGAAAGATGTTATGTCAATAGACGAGAGAAAAATTGAACCCGTTCTAATCCCTCGTCCCGGGCATTCTGATTTGGGTGGTTATCTTAAATACGGAGGGATGTTATTGAGAGGGCAAGCGCGAGGGAAACGGCAGCAAGGGTCGCTGCGGGAGCATTGGCGAAGCTTTTGCTTAGGGAATTCAACATTCATATCTTTAGTTTCACATTATCCATAGGTAAAACTAAAGCGAATTTGGAAGGAGAATGGAAAGAGATATGGGAAAGGGCGGAGAAATCTCCCTTGAGATGCCCAGATGAGGAAGCGGAAAAGAGAATGATGAGCGAGATAGAAGAAGCGAAGACGCAGGGGGATAGCTTGGGAGGTATTTTCCAGGTCGTAGCCATCGGCATTCCACCAGGCTTGGGTAGTTATGTGCATTGGGATAGGAGATTGGACGCGCGCCTTGCTTATGCTGTTATGAGTATTCCCTCGGTGAAGGGCGTGGAAATAGGAGAAGGGTTTTCTTCAACTTCGCTTCCAGGTTCTCGTTTTCACGACGAGATTTTTTATGATAAAAAAGAGGGTTTCTTCCGGATAACAAACAGGGCTGGTGGCATTGAGGGAGGAGTAAGCAATGGGGAGGCGATTATAATAAAAGGAGCAGTAAAACC
>POCB01000278.1 GCA_002899805.1 Fervidicoccus sp. | reverse complement strand
GACGGGGATACTCACGATAAGACCCAGGAGAAGAGCATAGACACACAGCTGTGAAACACATAAACCCACATCCTATTTTTCATAATTTCATACTATAGTAGTCTATAGTAGTCATGATACTGTCATAATGTAAAGGTGAAGATATTCTCTCAGGGCTCTCTCGTATATTGTTTCTGGGATCTCTCCTTTCTTCCTGAGTATTGCCTCTGCTATCTCCTTTGCTCTATCCTTTATGTTGCTCACGAAGAATCTGCGTGCTATTGCCTCTATTAAGCTGTCGTTTTCCCCAACATCTATTATGTAATTCTCTATGTATTTGTCTTCGTCTAAATAAATGAGGAAGGATGGACTTATTTCATATACTCTGCACTTGTTTTCTCCGCATTTTACGGCAACTAATTTCTTTGGGGCTACTATTGATATCTCCTCTGGTTCTTGTACTAGGGTTATTAGAATTGTGTCTTCTCCTGCTGGTGCTATTAGTGCTGTGTATGATGATACTTCTGGCTTGTACTCCTTATTTAACTCCTCAACTAGTTTCTTTATGGATCTCATTAGTTTATCTATTATATCCAAGACTTCTTTGTTCTTTATATCTTTTTCTTCTACGAATTCTATTGCTCCTCCTATTAAAAATTTCACTGCTATATCAATCAATTTTATTCTTCCTTCTTTATTCACTATCGCAAATACCTTGATAGGAAATAGTGATACTATGTATTTGTCTGATACTATGAGTCCCTCCTTCCGAACTTTCTCTATTAGGAGTTGCCTAAGTAGCTCCTCTACTGCTTCCTCGCCTAGTTCACGGTATATTGCTTGGAGAAGTATTTTGTCTCGTGTGCTTATCTTGCTTATTTCCTTGGCTAGGTCTTCTCTGCCTCTTCTTATCAGGCTCTTAATCATCTCTGAGTAGCCCTCTATGCTTCTAAGTGTCAGCTCCCAGTAGCTTGAGTATTGTTTTGTAGCCTCATTATTCTCTGCGAAAAATGTTCTATCAAAACTTATCATGTCGAAAAACTCTATTCTGTGGCTCTTCTTGTCGTAGCCGAGCACAGCAAATATGAAGCCTACACGGTTTCTTGGTCTACTATAATACCGGGACTTATTGTTTAATTCACTCCACCCAGTCTCTGTGCACAGCTCCACGAATACGTATCTCTTGTCTCCAGTATCTATCTCATCAGTTCTATACTTCTCGTACTGCCTTATCACATCCTCAGGGGACAAGCCATTTGAAAAAGGTACTGGAAGCCCGATCCAAGGAAAATTATCTGGCTCAATCCTCCTGAACATATTCCCTCAAATAATCATTTAGCTCCCTA
>POCB01000019.1 GCA_002899805.1 Fervidicoccus sp. | reverse complement strand
ATAATCCTCAACAAGTGATTTTTCATTGAAGGAAGGCATTAAGATCGCACCCCCACTCTTATCCTGCCAGTAAGCAATTCATTCATGAATCCTTTTTTGATTCTTTCAAGTTTGGTTCTTTCTTTTCTTAACAACTCCAACCTGTCATCTGCCGATAGGAGAATCGAAGCAATTCTCCGCTGTTCGTGTAGTGGTGGTAGCATTATTTTCAGTCGTTTAAGGCTGTCAAGTATTATTCTCCTTAATGCGGTTCCAGTTTTCCACCCTGTTATTTGCATAAGGATATTGGGTGATTTTAAAGCATAAGCTCCGAAGTCTGAAAATAGGAGCTCATGATTAGGTCTTATAATGGCAATAGACGAAAGTAGTCCTATTTTATAAGAATCCTGTTTGAAAGTAAAGGCGATGCCTATCGTACCATCTTTAGAGAACAGTATGTCATCTTTTCTTGGCACGTCCCCTTCCTTGACTAAACGCATATAATCTTCTTCCGAGATAAACTTACAAGAATCTATGTCAACATATGTTTCTCTGAGATTAGCTACAGTAGCTATCCTATGCTCGCTCCTTTCCACTTGTTTTGGTGACCAATGTGAACCATCGGTTATTTCCACACAAGCACCCTCTAGATTAACAACTTCCCATTCCTTCGGTATCCTTCCTATCTCTGTATCCTTGAACTCCTTGTGCCCTATTCCTTTCGTAAGCAACTCTCGCATCATCCCTTTCTTCAATCTCTCTGTCTTTGCAATCACTTCGTCTGTTTTTTGAATTGCTTCGTCTATCGTTGAAAGTATTGTGGCAATTTTTTGTTGTTCAGGAAGAGGAGGGAGAGGAACTGAAGCAACGTTCAGCTCCCGTCTTTTGAAATGTTTCATAGTAGAACCATGGACTCTTTCCTTCAGCTGCCCAATGGCAAGAGTTAGGACATAATACAGAAATATCTTATCAATGGTTCCTTTAGGTATAACTTTGAAAATGTGTTGATTTAGAACCGCTCTACCTCGCTTCCAAATATAAACCCCGATGCTTGCAGACCAGGAGAACAGGAGGTCACCATCTGTTACTTCATATATTCGGTCTATTTCGCCATCAAAATAATTAAATTCTGCGCTAGGATCGTTAAGATTCTGTATCCTAATTATTGGGATTCCTGAACTCTTCCAATCCTTGGGACTAAACGCATAGCCGTTGACGTATTCTGCGACATCTGTTACCCTTGCGACTTCCCACTCCTTTGGTATCCTTCCTATCTCTGTATCCTTGAACTCTGTCTCTTTGTAGAATACTAAATTGTCAGCCATTCAAATCCCTCAGCATTGATACA
>POCB01000289.1 GCA_002899805.1 Fervidicoccus sp. | reverse complement strand
CAAATCCCAGGATAAGGAGAGAAGCTATTGGAGCATTGGGGGATATTGGGGATGAGAAAGCCATAGAACCGTTGTTAAGAAGCCTTTGGCTTGAGAAGGCTAATGCAAGATATATAAAAGAAGCCTTGAGGAAATTAGGGAAGGAGATAAACGAGGAAGAGATACGGTCATTAGATATATCCTTTTTGGAATCGCTTGAGAAGGAAGAGCTCCTCTCCCTTTTGCAGAGAGAGGAAGACGAGGAAATCCTATCATATATAGCTTTTCGCATCGCTGAGATTGGGGATACTTCTCTTTTGCCAGAGCTTTTAGGTATAAGAGAAAAGATTCGCTCCCCTCGTTTCAAAAGACAATGGGTATACTCCATCGGGAAATTAATAGGGGTCAACATCTATCCCTATCTCAACACAGATAGGTTAGCCTTATTCCAGCGCATTGAGAGGGTCTTAAGGGGAATCCCAACTTGGGATAAGGGAATTAGAAGAAGATTATTGCTCGCTCTTCGCCACCTTGGTGAAGGGAATTATAAGAAATTCTTGGAAAGGTTAACCAAGCTGTCCGATTTGAGTAAACTGAAGGAGGAGGAAAAATTAGCGATTAACTTCTTTTTAGAAAAGGAGGAACTATCTATGGAGGAATCGGCACTCTCCGCCCTTATCTTGGTGAAATCTTTTGAAAATCCCCATTGACTCACTCATCAATTTAATTAAAATATGGAAAAGCAAAACTCCGATAGAGGAGGGATTTTTATGAACAACGATATGGAAAGGGAATTTCAAAATCCAACAAGCGAGTATCGCTTGGCTCCCTTCTGGTTTCTCAATAGGGATTTGAAGGATGAGGAGTTGGTAAGACAGATAAAGGAAATGCATGAGAAAGGGGTGGATGGTTTTATCCTTCATGCACGCCACGGTCTTCTCACTCCCTATCTATCAGAGGAATGGTTTGATAGAATCCGCACCTGTATTGAAACAGCGAAGAAATTGGATATGAAAGCCTATCTCTACGATGAGAACAACTGGCCATCAGGAAATGCGGATGGGAAGATTGTGAGGGAAAATCCTTCCTTCAGAATGTCTGGCTTATTTTTGGCGCATAGATTGGATGTAAAGGCTGGAGCCGAGGTTGCTTTAAAAATAAACAAAATGGACGAACTCGTAGCTGTCGTCGCTTATCCTTTGGAGGCTGGAAAGATAAAGGGATTTTTCCATTCAGGATTGCTACTCAATGATTTTGTGCAGGACGATTTCCTCCGCTGGCAAGCGCCTACCTCAAGCGATTATAGAATTTATGTTTTCTCTCGAAAATTTCTTACTTCTGGACTTTTCTT
>POCB01000099.1 GCA_002899805.1 Fervidicoccus sp. | reverse complement strand
CCTTTATCTTCCCAACCGGTATGCCGAGGCTCATCGCGGTCAGGTATCTCGGCGCATATGGCGACTGGCTGCTGGTCCATATCTCGATGTCACCAGTTATCTTGTAGTAGGCTATTGTGTTCCAGGTCTCCATATAGGAGTGGTGGATGAAGGGAATCCTGAAGTCTCTCTCTATGACGACATCTGCTGAGTCGAGGGCTGCCTCTCCCTCTCCCTTCTTGAGCTTGAACAGGTTGGCTATATTTGTCCCTGGAACTGGCTTGAAAGCGGGGGATACCCTGTACTTTCCAAGGTCCGGATGGAGGATTGGAGCATCAGGCTTTATCGCTTCCTCCGGGTCGAACACCGGGGGAAGGGGATCGTACTCCACATCGATGAGGTCTATAGCCTTCTCAGCTACCCTCTTGTTTTCGGCGACCACTGCTGCAACTGGGTGACCCACCCAGAGGGCCTTATCTATTGCGAGGATGTCCCTGTCTCCCACATAGATGCCCAGCCTATATGGGAAGTCCTTTCCTGTGGCCACTGCGACAACTCCTGGGAGCTGGAGGGCCTTGCTGAAGTCTATGCTCTTTATCCTGGCATGTGGCTCCCTCGAAGTGACTAGCTTTGCATGCAGAAGTCCCGGAAAATCCATATCGAAGACGTACTGCGCGGTTCCGGTGACCTTCTCGTATAAGTCGGGCGGTGGCACTGGCTTTCCTATTACTTTGAATTGAGATTTGCTCAAGATATTCACCTTGAATAATTTCAATTTTATTTGAGATACTATTTAAATTATTTTCTTTTTTTGTCATTAAATCTTTTTAAGCACGACAAAATAATTTTTGGAATAGGGAGAGAGCTAAAAATGGCGAGGGTGAGGGTTAGGTTTTACGGGAGGCTCGTGGACATAGTGGGGGAGAGGGAGATGGAGCTTGATGGGGTCGAGAAGCTCTCAGATGTCTACGAAAAGCTGAAGGAGAAGTTGGGGAAAAAGGCTAGGCTCATTTTCGAAGAGACAGGAGAACCGAGGACCGGGATAATAGTCGTCATAAATGGAGAGGCTGCATCTTTCAGAGGAGGGAAGGAGGCAAAGCTATCTCACGGCGATAGCATAACCCTGGATTCGATCGATGTGATTCAAGTGGAGGGCGGAGGTTGAAGGTTCTAGTTCAGGCTGTCTGACGAAAAGTTTTTATAGAAGTAATCTTATGATCATAGTTGAGTTCATCTTAAAGAACACAAGGCGTTTAGTACAATAAACGTACTTGAGGTGATATGATTATGAGCTATGGTGTACCCGTACTTATCTTGAAAGAAGGTACTCAGAGAACAACAGGCAGGGATGCTCT
>POCB01000295.1 GCA_002899805.1 Fervidicoccus sp. | reverse complement strand
CGTGTAAAAGACGATAATCGCTCTTACGCTCCAATATATGACCGAGGGTGTGTCCGAAATTCAATTGAGCCCTAAGCCCCAGAACATCCTTTTCGTCTCTTTCCACATATTCCGCCTTGATTCTAACGCATCTCTTCACGATTTCTTCCATCACCTCTTTATCTTTTCTCTTTACATCTTTTTCCTTTGCTTCAAGCAATTGAAGAAGAGCCTTATCCTTTATCGCCCCATACTTTATCACCTCAGCCATACCGTTTTTAAATTGTCTTGTTGAGAGGGTGGAAAGGAAGGATACATCTATTAAAACGAACTTCGGTTGATAGAAGAAACCAAGAAGATTTTTGCCTTTTGGATGGTCAATTGCTACCTTTCCACCTATTGAGGCATCAACTTGAGCCAAAAGGGTAGTAGGTATTTGAACGAAATTCAAACCTCGCATATATGAAGCGAAAACGAAACCAGCTAAATCTCCAACCATACCACCACCAAATGAAGCCGACCACCAACCTCTATCAACTTTATTATCTGCGAGTTCATCCCACAATCTCCTCGCCGTTGTTAGGTTCTTTGACCTCTCGCCAGGCTTAACTTTCAGAAAAAGATAATTTATCCTCGCCCTATCAAGGATTTCTCTCACCCTTTCCCCCCAGAGAGTTTCAACCCTTCCATCCACTATCATAGCCAAATATTTACAATCTTTTCTTAAGTATTCACCTAACACCTTAATGGTTTCGCTTCCAACGATAACAGGATAGCTCCTGCTTCCGAGGTTAACGATGATTTCCTCTTTCAACTGTTCAAAACCTCCTCTTTTAACCATTTAAGAAATAGATTCCGGCTCCTTAATTTATGAAAGTCCAAGGGATAGCCTTTTTTATAAAGGCGAACCGCAGAGGTTAGCTTTGTGGATACTTCCTTCTCAATGAGAAAACTATACAAATCTTCGCCTCTCTCAGTCAAAGCCGAGATTACCCATTTCCCTTCCGGAGTGCTATTTGAAGGCGTCACTCCTTTTTCCAAACAATCAAGTAGCAATTTAGCGTAACCCAGGCTTTCTCGCAGGGATTTGAACGATGTATCAAGGAAGGCATCTGCCTTTAGATAATTTGGGAATCTTTTTCTTAAAAGATTTTCAATCTTTTCCAATTTATCTTCGCTTCCTTTTAGAAGGGGTCTTGTTTCGTCGCCTTTCAGTCTGCGGAGAATAACTTTTGGAGTAGCAAGGAGGCAAAGAAGAAATCCTCTCTCCTTTAAAGATTGCAGGTTGCTTTCCCTTTGCAAAGCCCCTCCTCCTACTGCAATTATTATGCCTTCCTCCCTGCTGAATTCTTTAATCATTGCCTCC
>POCB01000054.1 GCA_002899805.1 Fervidicoccus sp. | reverse complement strand
GACGGGGATACTCACGATAAGACCCAGGAGAAGAGCATAGACACACAGCTGTGAACCACATAAACCAGTATCCTTTTTTCATAATTTCATAATAAAAATAAAACTCTATAAAACTTCTTTTTATCCTACTATAGTAGTCATGATACTGTCATAATGTAAAGGTGAAGATAGTCTCTCAGGACTCTCTCGTATATTGTTTCTGGGATCTCTCCTTTCTTCCTGAGTATTGCCTCTGCTATCTCCTTTGCTCTATCACTTATATTGTCCTCGAAGAACTGGTTTGCTATTGCCTTTATTAAGCTGTCGTCTTCTTTTATATTCTCTATGTATAGGTGTCCTGCGTATGGTGCGAGGAGGAAGGTTGGGATCAGCCTGTATATTGTGCATATTTTTTCTCTGCATTCTACGGCGACGGCGTACTCTGGGGTTATTGCTGGTGTCTTCTCTGGTTCTGTGGTTAGGGCTATTATGATTGTGTCTTCTTCTACTGGCACTACTAGTGCTGTGTATGATGACACTTGTGGCTTGTACTTCTTCTTTGACTCCTCAGCCAGTTTCTTTACGGATCTCATTAGTAAGTCTGCTAGCTTCGAGACCTCCTCGTTTGCTTCATCTTCTTCTGCGAATATAAATTCTCCGCTTAATGAAGATATTATAAGAGTTATAATGATAATCTTTTTTCTCCCTTCTTTATCCACTATTGCGTATCTGCGGAAGGGTGCTGCAGATGTCATATCTACTATGTATCTCTCTGATACCATGAAGCCTTTAGCACTGGGTTTCTCTAGGCGGAGGTGATTGAGTAGCTCCTCTACTGACTCCTCCCCTAGCTCACGGTATATTGCTTGGAGAAGTATTTTCTCCGGTGTGCTCATCTTGCTTATTTCCTTGGCTAGGTCTTCTCTGCCTCTTCTTATCAGGCTCTTAATCATCTCTGAGTAGCCCTCTATGCTTCTCAGCTCCTTCTCCCAGTAGCTTGAGTACAGCTCCGCTGTTTTCTTGTCAGGTACGAGAAGTACTTTATCAGCATTTATATTGTCGAAGAACTCTATTCTGTGGCTCTTCTTGTCGTAGCCGAGCACAGCGAATATGTAGCCTACACGGTTCCTCAGACGCTTCTCGTCATCGTACTTGTCGAGTAGCTCGCTCCACCCAGTCTCTGTGAACAGCTCCACGAACACGTATCTCTTGTCCCCAGCATCTATCTCATCGGTTCTAAGCTCCTCATATTGCCTTGTTATATCCTCAGCTGATGAGTCAGTGGAGGAAGGTACTGGAAGCCCAATCCAAGGAAACTTATCTGGCTCAATCCTCCTGAACATATTCCCTCAAATAATCATTTAGCTCCCTA
>POCB01000266.1 GCA_002899805.1 Fervidicoccus sp. | reverse complement strand
CGGCCGGCTCTGCAGCTATGATGGAGCCGCACGAACTACACATGTAGACCACGAGGCCCGTACCTCTAAGTCTCTCGTGCTTCACGACTATAGGTAGCATTGACTGAGTAAGATCCTTATAGAATGTCCTGAAATAGTGTGTTAAAGCCTCACGGATGATCTCAGCCATGCTCCTCCCCTCCCTTCTTGCAATCTCCTTGAGAATCATGTAGTACTGTACGGGTATCTTGAACGTCATCAACTTCACACCGCATCCACCTCCAGAACTTCAATAGCGTACATACAGTATTGCCTGATACGCTCGACCTCCCTGGCCTTCTCATAGACGGTAGCCAGGTCGTCTATGTCATAGCCCATCTTATGGGGCTTAAACCATACTATGAACGGATTGATTATGAAAGAACCGTAGTGTTTGAATTTCAACTCAACCTCGACTCCAACCTTGCCCTTATACTCTAAGTCCAGGCCGTAGCCTCTAATAGCCACGCACCTTGCAAACTCATCTTCTCCCGCCATGGATCTCGACCTCCCTCTTCTTAAGCTTAGGTATCACAATGTCCTTAATGGCCTCTAGTGTAGAGTCTAGCTTCTCCTCTAGTTGCTGTAGCTTATCGTAAAACTGTTGTAGCTTATCCAACACCTCCCTGGGGTAGTTGTACGTTCTAAGGAACTCTCTAAGCTCCCTAAGCTCCCTCTCGATCTCACCGAAGACCGTCTTAAGTTGCACAAACTTCTCCAACTCTAGGATCTCTTGGGCCAACTGGTCGGCTTTACGCTTGAGGCCCCGGATAGTGGCCTCTAACTCATACTTTTTCACGTACTTACTAGCTAACACATCTTCCATCGATGCACATTGTGGACATAGTATGAAGCCTCTAAATGTATTATCGGTGTAGGCTATCTTCTGGTAGTAGGCTAGGCTACCCTCCTTGAGCTCGACACCACACCTATGGCATTTAGCCTTATACTTCAAGATAAGCGGTCTAAGGGGTGTAATGGATTTGATCTCCTTCTCACCCTCGATGCCTCTAAAGTACGCTATAATTGCCTCACTGGCTAGCTCACGCTCAGATTTACCTGTCTTCTCTGCTAGACGTTTAAGTAACTCCTTAGCCTCAGGGGTTACCTTGACAACCTCAGTAGTCATAGGGTGTTCACCACCGAGAACTTGCTCGGCCGAGGCCTCTTAGAGGGCTTATGACTCTGTGCATACGTTGATTTAATGCAGTATGAACATACATTCATTATCCACTCCAGGGATCCATATTCTAAGCCCTTAGCCTTAACTAGGATCGAGGGTTTACAGAGCTTGTAGAGCCTAAACATGCATGTGTATGGTTTCTGCTCCGCTGACATCCCTCC
>POCB01000192.1 GCA_002899805.1 Fervidicoccus sp. | reverse complement strand
TTCCCCCAACTGAAAAAGATTCTGCTCAACTAATCGCCTATGAATCAATTTTTTCAGTCCCGCCCCCAACCGAAAAAAGATCCGTAGGTTGCTTTCTGGTTCACAGCTGTGGGTAGCCGAGAACTCTCTAAAGAACATTCATAACGTTTCTGTATAGGTAGTGTTTATATGCTTCCTCGACAAATTTCTGCGGGAACCTGTCTCTGTAGGCTATCACGTACTCAATGAACCTATGAATATAATTACTGAACCTATGTAGTGATAAAACCTCCTCAACATCGTATTTCCGATATTCCCCATGCTTGCTTGTAAGATAATTTACTACCTCACCAAGCAAGTAGATGCTACAGTAATTATCGCAGTTGATGAAGAGTATATTTACTTCATCAAATTTCTCAAAACTATTTTTTTCGTACCATCCCATCAATGCAACAGCAGAGCTTCTCCACCAATGAGGAGGTGAGGCAGATGAGAAAACAATATAGCTACACCAATGCCGTTTACACTCGTCCTCGTAGAAAACCATGTTCTTCTCAAGATCCTCAGCGTAGTCAATTAAGTAGGAGAAGAATTCATGAAACAGAGGATATTCATGCTTCCTGACTCTAACGAGGCGATCTGGGGATCTTAGGAGAATAATAGATCCATCACCGGCTCTTATTAAACCAACACTCTCCTCACCATAATCACCGACTCTTATTCTCGGGATAATAACAAAGTTTCTTCCGTAGATGAGCTTGTTTCTCTCGAATCTATCAGGAATATCCTTATAGCTCCTATACAGATAGTCAATGAATTCATCGCCGAAGTACTTGTAGCAGAGACCGAAGAAAGTTAGGAGATAGTCAGATTCGCTGAACCCTACTCTTAGGAGATACTCGAAGACATCAAGTCTATTATCCATAGCTAGCCTAAGCATGAGTCTGTAGTAAGCAAGCCCCTTGGCATCGTATCTTCTGGAGCTGATGCTGGTGTATCTGCTGAAGAGAACCTCCTTAGATGATTTGTCGTATACTACGAAGCCAGCCAAGCCGTCTCTTATATCATTCATGTTCCTGACAGAGACGAAAACATATCTCCTGCCATTATACTCAGTTGCGTAGGATTTGTACTTCTCAGCCAACTCAATTAGCTTTGACCCGTAATCTCCACAAAAAGACCTACAGTAGTCAAAGGCGTAGTCTAACTTATCAAAATCCTCGTAGGGGATAATAACCCATCTAAGTCTCTTAACCATTGACGCACCAAGTAAAAGTTAAGGTATGAGGAAAATATCTGTGTGTTGGAGATGGACACACAGCTGTGTCTGTGTGTTTCCTAGATCCCTACTCCTAGCCACAGGTTCTTCACCAGCTTGTAGACCCTTACTAG
>POCB01000312.1 GCA_002899805.1 Fervidicoccus sp. | reverse complement strand
AAGCCACGACGAAACCTACTCCTATTGCTAAAATAGAAAGGGTCATATTCAGCATGTCAGGTTTTATGAAAGCTCTATAACCTCCTAATGCCATTAATAGCGAAAATAACAATATTCCTGCAGGTGCTGAAACGAAGAGCGTTAGGTAGGGCTCTCTATAAGAAATATGGTATTTTGGGAGTAAACCTCCAACGATGAATATCATGAATATTGTCAACATAGGCATAAGGATGAAATTGAACAAGACGATCATTGGAGTGGCGTTTGAAGTTCCTCCGATGAATTTTGCTAAACCTGCTCCCTGTATTGCGATGATGATGTTTACGGTGAGCCCAACGAGCACATAAATTATCATATATGTGCTCAAAGTAAGGCTGACTCTTTCCACCAGTTTGTCCATGTCCCTTTCTTTTTCCTTGAAATATGCCTCTGTCTTCAGCTGCAAATAGTGAGATACGTCTCCCCCTCCTCTTATTGTTGAAGTATATCCCATCATGAATTCGCGGAATTCCCTACTGGGATGGTTGCGTGCTACCATCTCTATCGCACTCAGCGCATCTAAACCAAGAACCTTCATGTTTCTCCTTATAAGCTGAGCTTCTTTTCTTATAGCAAAGAACAAATCCGTTTCTGCGACAGTTTCGATGACTCTTTCTGGGCTTATACCAGAGACTACCATAGAAGTTATGTATGAAGCAAAGAGAGGGAGCTCCGACTCAACCTCATGAGCTCTTGCTGAAATCGCTGAACCGAGCAGAGCAATTCTCATGAGGAAGTATAGAGCAGGGATAAAGAATATCAATATTGGGATTATTATTCCGAAGGCGCCAATAAAGGAAAAGAGAAGTTTATACTTAAGGAGAAGAAAAATAGCTATAATGATTGAAGGTATCGCTACCACGAAGGTGTCCATGAGCAATCTAGATGCATAGACTACAGGGTGCGTAAATATCATTGCTTTAGACAATTTATCCTCTAGCTCATATGCTTTGACCAGACTCTTACCGAGATTACCGAAGTAAGCTAAAGAAAGCCTTTCATATATCAGAGAGAGGGAGGTTTTATTTTGTTTTTCTTTGCTCAATTCTCTCTCCCTTCTTCTCCCCTCTCAGCTTTGAAAAGGAGCTTTTCACCTACTTCACGCATAAGATCTTCAGGTTTCTGATAATACATTCTTATGATTTTGGCTATTTCTAAGTAGAACCTCTTGTTCTCCACTCTCAGATATTCAAGAACCTGCCTTCTCCTTTCCATTTCCTCTAATATCCAGTTCCAGTCCTTTCCTCTCATTTCCGCTATTTTCTTCAACATTGTACTCTTATATATTTCTGCTCTATGGACATCTTCTGAAGGATCCCATTTGAAGATCTCCA
>POCB01000129.1 GCA_002899805.1 Fervidicoccus sp. | reverse complement strand
GGGCTAAAGAAGAGAGAAAGTAGCCCGATACCAACCCTCCCCTTGGGGGGAGTAACCCGGTGGCAAGGGAAGCCATTCCCCATCTTTTTTCCCCGAAAACAAACTCTTCCAAAAGCCTTCTTTCTTTCTATAACACCAATTACTTAATGGCAGGAGGTTTGGACCCTCAGGCTTGATGTTCCAATCCATTGTAAGGGATATGGGTAAAGGAGGAGGAGAAGCTTCCGCCTCAACTATATGCCTTTCATCGTCAACTTCTATCACTGCGAAAAGGGATTCTCCACCTTTTTGCCAACCTTTTAGCAAAATCCTCCTTCCTTCTGCTTTCAATTCCTCAACGGAAAAGTTTGCTTGGTCTATATGGGATTCCTTTCCTTCCTCTATTAACACAGCGCAGAGCTCTCCGGGATTAAGCTCAAGGGGAATTATGATTCTACCATCCTCCATCAGTGAGTAAGTGTATATTCTTTTGATGATTCCCTTTTCAATATTGAGGAAACTGGGCAATCCATCTATTGGGAGCATCGCATTGAGTTTGGCTAATCTTTCCCCTTTATTGAAGAGCAAGAAGAGGTTTTCCCCACGGGGAAGGCAGAGGACATCTTCCAGAAGGGAATCCAAATCTGGTGGTTGGCAATTGCGGAGAATTTGCCTTGTTTGTCTCAATGCCTCTCCTCTATCTGGATTGACAGCTGGCTGATAGGAATAGACCTTTCCTTGCGAGAATGGATGAATCCTCCCAATAGCATAAACCACCCCGCTTTCCATCCCCATAGTTGAGGATAGAAGATAGAGATTGTTCAAATCCTCCACATTTACCTTAAACAAGGAGCGAACAGCGTTCTCCAACGCCTCGTTTCTTCCTTCCTCAGTGCGAAAAGGGAGCATGCCGAGAGCGATAACATTCCCACCAGCATCGTAAAACTTTTCAAGCCAACTCAAGGTGCTCCGCTTCATAGTTGTAATGGAGGGAAGAAGCACCGTTTTTAAACCCTCGCAGTTTGGCAGTTCCTCCTCGTCCAGGAAAAGGAAATCGTAATGAATTTTGTGGAGAAGCTCGCAAAGGTAGAAAAGGTCCCTTTCCACAGCTCGGAAGTATTCATCATCTTCAACCAATCTCTGGTGAGACCAGAGGGAAAGGCGAGGAAGTAGCATAACTGTCCTTTTATTTCTTGGGAACCTGGAGGAGAGAAGGGAAAGCCGAGCTTGATAAGAGGATAAAATGGGGAGAACCTCTTCCCACAGGGTAGATTCTATTTCTTGCAGGGGAAGGCGAAATATCGCGCCGCTTGCGCCGAGAGAGGCGAAATTGTCAATATTCCTTTTTATCTCCTCGGGAGAGGAGGATAAGTCTATGTTAAGCATCAGTAAGGTGGTGGAAGCGGAGG
>POCB01000261.1 GCA_002899805.1 Fervidicoccus sp. | reverse complement strand
TCCCCTTTTTGGATAAAGACAAGGAGGAAATGAAAGAATTCGTTCTAGGATGGTCAGCTACTCCTCGCTAAAGCTTCGGAGCTTGCAGCTGGGAGGGTCGAATGACCGAAAATAGCACCCGCCACAATAGGCTGGCTGACAGCAGCCCTGTTCCTGATGTTGAGGGAAGCAACGAAATCAGCCTCTCCCTCAAATCCACAGGAAATACATCTAAAACGGGATCGTTCAGGTCTGTTCCTTTTGTCTATGGTATGGCATACAGGGCATTCCCTGCTCGTATTCTTTGGGTCAACAACTATGACGGGAATACCTGCCTCCATTGCCTTGTATTCTATGAACGACCTGAGCTGATGGAATGCCCAAGAGTTATGGATGTATCTCTGTCCTTTCTTAACCGTTGTCCTCATCCTTATGCCATTTAGGTTTTCAATGGCAATAGCGGAGGAGGTGCCTTTTGCCTTCTGAACGATCTCCTTCGATATCACATGGTTGACATTCCTTACGAACCTGCTCTCCTTCCCAGAGAGCTTTCTGAGATGCCTCTTCGCAGATTTAGTTCCTTTAGACTGCAATCTGGAACGAAGATCGGAGTAATGTTTTCTGACATCCTTGATCTCATCTCCAGAATAATACTTGCCAGTGGAATCAACGGCAATGTTTTCAATGCCCATATCAACACCGATAATATCCTTCGCTTCAATCAGAGGCTCTTCTGGAACTTCCACTGCAACCATGAGGTAGAACTGCTTGTTCCTCCTGATGAGATCGCACTGACCCCTGATCCTTTCAAAAGGTATTTCTCGATATTTACCGATGGTTATGGGTATTCTTATCCTTCCATGAACGGTATTGATGCTTACCTCATCCATACCCTTGAAACTGAGTATCCTCTGATCATATACGATGGAACCGAAATCCCTGAATTCATGGAAATGCTCCTTATCCACCTTATATGTTTCAACAACCTTCGCTATGACTCTTACCGCAAGCTGTGCAGCAAGACCAAACCTTTCCCTTATATCTTTATAGACAATTCTCTGCAAGAAAACTTTGTTGAAAAGCTTCTTATCAAAGGCTATTCTGGAGACAAAGTTGCATGCCTCGTTGAATCTAATGAAAGTATCTATGAGTATGTCTTTTTGTTCTTCGTCTGGAAGCAGTTTGATCTGAAGGGTTTTAAGCACAATATAGATATGTTAATTCAATATATAAATTTGTCGCAATTCCTCTCCACCTTAAAAGATGGAGCTTCTTTGCGACAAGAGATAGTGAAAATCCCCCTCGTTAATTCTATTTTTATGTATTTATTACCATAAATAGGGAAAAATATTACCCTCCCATAAAAAATTGATTATACGATTTTTACAAATTTCTATTATATTAATATATCA
>POCB01000110.1 GCA_002899805.1 Fervidicoccus sp. | reverse complement strand
TATACTCTGTGAATAGAACAACCTTCTCTCCCCTCTCTAGGTGCTCCCTTATAATTGATATGGCGCTCCTCAACCTGCTATCCCCCTCCCTAGCTATCCTCTCAGCCAGCCCATAGATCCTCTTGAGCCTCTCAACATCTCGATCATCTAGCAGGGTGCTGCACCTCTGGGCGAACTCGTTCACAGCCTCGTCGGGCTCCTGATCCTCGTCGTCCTCCCCATACTCCTCGAACCCTATGCCCAGGTATTTTTCGGCTATGCTCGCCGCATCAGAGTCTAGACCGCCCTGGCTCGGAGCCGAACCCCTTTTCTTCAAGATCCTCTCCAGAGTCTCCAGAGCTGCGTATGGGCTTGACGAAGCCCTCTTGACTATTAGGGCTAGTAAGAGTGGAAGTGCCCCTTGCTCCTCCCCAACCATCTCGTAGTAGTCCAGGAGCTTCTCCCTGAGGAACGATGTGAGCTCCCTATCGAACTGGGCCTCGTCATCGGAGGCTATAACCACCCTCGCGACCAGCCTAGCTTTCTTGAATATCTCCCTCTGCTCGTAGACCTCGTTGACATCCTGCTTCCCCCTCCTGAAGACTATGGATCCCCTGGTCAGCCTGTAGAATTCCGGGTTATCCAGCTCCTTAGAGTCGGTGAGGTATGGGTCTAGAAGTTTTAGCCTGGCCATGTAGTCGTCTGCGAACCCCCTGTGGGGTGTTGCTGATAGCAGTATGAGACTCCTATCAGTCTTTTTAGATAGCTCCTCAACGAAGATATATCTCTGGTTCTTCTCCCTCTTCCTCCTCACGAGGCCTACTCTGTGAGCCTCATCAACGATAACTATGTCCCAGTTCCCACCTGCTATCAGCCCCCTATACCTATCCTTCTTAGCAAGGTCTATGGATGCTATATACCACCCATCTGGGAAGCCTTCTCTGGCTTTGGCCTCTATGTTGTCCCTCGTGAGCTCTGTGGCTCTAACCCCGAATCTGAGTAGCTCTGATATCCACTGATTCACCAGGATCCTCGGCACGAGTATAAGCACCTTACTAACATGATCTCTCTCCACGAGCATCCTAGCAGCTAGGATAGCTTCTACAGTCTTTCCAAGCCCTATCTCATCCCCAACAAGAATCCTCACGGGCCTTCTAAACGCTATCCTGAACAGGAGCTCTACCTGGTGTGCATATGGCTCTACAGGTGGTGAGGCCCTCCCAGATGCCCTTACGATGAAGAAATATGGGTGGCTTCCGAAGCCCTCGAGAATCCTTCTAATTAGTGCTAGGGCCCTAGCCCTAGTCGATCCTGTAGAGGACCCTGAAGGCCCTTGCCGTCCTGCAGACATCCCAGAACCCCCTGAACTCGTAGGCTTCGAGCATCTTGCTAGACCAGAAGATAAGCTCGTACTCACCTATAGACAATAC
>POCB01000150.1 GCA_002899805.1 Fervidicoccus sp. | reverse complement strand
GGGCTTCCAGCGCCAGCTACTTCACCGGGCTTGCGATGGGCCTAACTAACCCCTTCCAGATAATGTGGTGGATGAGCGTTGGAATATCCCTTGCAAGGAGCTTCGGGGCCGAGATATTCATAGGCTTCGTTGCGGGAGTATTGCTCTGGGTCCTGTCCTTCTCATTCTCCGTGAACAAGTTCGGAGTGTCGCCTCGCTTCGCCAAGGGCGTCAGGGCCTTCAGCTTCATCACCCTCTCAGCTTTCTCAGTATACCTAGTAGCATATGGCTTCAAAGAGCTGTTTTTCAAGTAAGAGCCCCTGCTTCAAAGAGAGGGCTACTTCGGTCTGTGAAGCCAGCACGCTACCTTGTGTTTAGCTTCAACTTCCACGAGGGGAGGCTCCTGTGACCTGCAGAGATCCATAGCATAGGGACATCTGGGGTGGAGGCGGCACCCCTTAGGAGGATCGAGAGCGCTCGGAGGCTCCCCCGATATCTCGATCCTCTTCATCGTGGGGATCTCAGCTTCGGGCTGGGGGACAGATGAGAGTAGGGCGATCGTGTATGGATGCATGGGATTGTTGAGGACCAGATCTGCTTGCCCCTCCTCGACAACTTTGCCGAGGTACATCACTGTGACGTAGTCTGCCATATACCTTACAACGGAGATGTCGTGAGTTACTATGATGTAGGTGAGACCGAGCTCGTCCCTCAGCCCGAGGAGCAGGTTCAGTATTTGGGCCTGGACAGAAACATCTAGCGCGGAGGTCGGCTCATCGAGAAGTATGAGGTCCGGACTCGTGCTTATCGCTCTGGCTATAGCTACCCTCTGTGCCTGCCCGCCGCTCAATGAAGGGGGGGACTGGTCAAGTAGACTCTGGGGAAGGTTCACGAGCCTCACCAACTCCTCAACCCTCTTCTCAACATCGTCTTCGGAGAGGTCCATGTGTATCCTTATCGGCTCAGCTATGATGTCTCTGACCTTCCACTTTGGGTTGAGCGATGTCTGTGGGTTCTGAAACACCGCCTGCACCCTCCTCCTGTAGCCCTTCAGCTGGCTCTCGGGCAGCTCGGAGATGTCTTCTCCATCGAAAAGGATCCTGCCAGACGTGGGCTTATGTAGCCTCAGCACAGTCCTCAGCAGCGTCGTCTTACCCGATCCAGATTCCCCCACTATCGCGTGGATCGATCCCTTCTCGACGTTGAGGTTCACTCCATCTACCGCCTTAACATATTTCACCTCTTTCCTCAGGAGACCCCACTTGACTGGGAAGTAGACCTTCAGATCCTCGATCTTGAGTATTTCCTCTTGCATACAGCTCACCCAGCATAGAGCCTGCAGAAGACCCTCCTCCCATTGACAACATAGTACTCGCTGAGCTTCCTGCACTCTTCGCTCGCATGCTCGCACCTGCTCATGAAGGGGCAGCCTCC
>POCB01000012.1 GCA_002899805.1 Fervidicoccus sp. | reverse complement strand
CAATGGAGGGCTGAACCCGCTGATACCTGGGAAGTTTCTTTACCGGGAAAAGAAAAAGCGGATTATTTTGTGAGGATAAAAGTGCCTGCCGATTTTTCATCAAACTCTGCAAGGATTAAAGCATATATAGGGGAAGAGGAAGCTGTCCTTGATGTCAAGGTTCTTCCCCCTTCGCCCATTGCCTTGTGTCCTTATTTTAAACCCTGTGGTGAGGGAATAACGGGGTTGCGGAAGTTCTCTCCTCTGACCATCAGCGATAAAGGCATTAAGGTGAAGGATTGGAGAGGGGAAAGCGACATCTCCGCTAAAGCTTGGGTTGGTTGGGATGAGGAGAATTTTTATTTTCTCGCGGAAGTCCAAGACGATTTCTTCAATCAGCCTTTCTCCGGGAAGGATATATGGCAGGGGGATTGCATCCAGATGGCTTTTCGTCCTTTTGGGGTAGCTGAGGAACCAACTTACAATGGAGTTTATGAATACGGGCTTGCGTTAGGGAAAAATGGAGAGATGGTATATCAATGGGAACCAGAGGAGGGTTATTCTCGCTTTGGTATTTGCAAGATACAAAGGGAAGGAAATCGCACTATTTACCAATTTTCCCTGCCTTGGAAAGCCATTGGTTTGGAGAATGTTGAAGCAGGAAGGGAAATAGGCTGGGCTTTCACGGTTAACGAGAACGATGGAGATGGCTTCAGGGGATGGCTTGAATGGGCGGGAGGTATTTGCGGTAAAAAAGATGCATCTCTTTTCGGGAAATTGATTTTAGAGAAACGAGGTTAACACATTGAATAAGCTCCAAATCCCCATTGCCAGTGATATCACCATCCGTCTTTTCTTTGACCTTTCCCCTAATGGTGGGGAATGGAAAGAGGTGAGCCCCAATCTCTACACAGCTGGTGATTATGTTCTTCAAATTGAAAGGGATGAAAAGGAGGGTAGGGTAATAATCTCGTTTTCTCTTTCAAGGAAGGATAAATCCTCCTTCATAATCAATTCCTACGGCTTCTCCTGCGACATCCCCATCTCGGAGGTTCACAGGGTTTATCCCCTTGCCCCTTGGCATCAGCCAGGATTACCTTGGGAAATAGACCATCAAACGGCAGGAAATAGAGGAATACCCTGTTTGATGCTTTTGAGAAGGGACGGGATGAACAAATTCACAATCGGTTTTGCCGACCAAATCTATGAGAGCCGATTGCGCGGTAATCTCCGTTTCTCTGGGAAGGGTTTTTATCATATTGAGGGGGAAAAATTGTTTCTAAAGAGCATACAACTGGAGAAGGAAGAACATAGAGATGCCCTCTACATTTCCTTTGCCCCCACAAGTTGGTTTGATGTAGCGAAGGGTTATGCAAGGTTTGTTGACGATTTTTTAGGATATAAACCTAACCCCATTCCTGATTGGGCTTACGAGCCG